>CAJZGD010000013.1 GCA_915275065.1 uncultured Corynebacterium sp.
CCGGCGGGTCGCCCCGGAGCGCCAAAAGATTCGACAATCCTAATGACGCATAGTCGGAAAGAATCTCCACTAGCTCGGCCTCGGTATGTCCCACCAGGGTCAAATGCACCAGCGTGGTGAGCGGCATCCGGGCTAGGTCTTGGGCGATCCGCATCGTCCGATCCCGGGAGCTGCCCCCCGCCCCATAGGTGACCGACACGAACGCCACCCCCAGGTCATGGAAGATTTCCGCCGCGGTCCGCAGCCGATTCTCCGCCTCATCATTTCTCGGCGGCATGAATTCCACCGAGAATGGAATCCGCCCCGGCGCGGGACTGGAAATCACGTCGGTAATCGACCGTTGGTACCTGGCGGGAGCCGGTTCGGGAAGTGGTTGCTGCGTCATGGCTTAGAATGATACCGGTTTACCCCCGGATCACCCATTAGAAAGGGCCGCCATGACCGAAACACCGAAAACTCCAGATCTTGCCCAGGTTCCCGGCATTGTGACCACTCACCTGGCGGAGTTTTTTGCCGCCCAGCGTTCCACGATTGCCCCGTTGGGCGATGTCGTGGGGGATGCTGTCACATTGCTGGAAAATTATGTGCTCAAGGGCGGGAAACGCATCCGCCCATGCTATGTGTGGGCGGGGTTTGTGGCCGGCGGGGGGCTGCAAAAGCGGGGGGAGGATCCGACGGCGGTGTTGCGGGCGGCGAGTTCCTTGGAGTTGATTCAGGCGTGCGCGCTGATTCATGACGACATCATTGATTCGTCGGATACTCGTCGGGGGAATCCGACGGTGCACCGGAGTGCGCAGCGGCGGCACGAGAAGGAGCGGTGGCATGGTGATGCGGATCATTTTGGGTGTTCTATCGCTATTTTGGTGGGGGATCTGGCGTTTGCTTGGGCGGATGACATGGTGCGGGCCGCCGGGCTGAGCCATGCGGCGTTGGATCGCATGCAGCCGGCGTGGCGGGGAATGCGCACCGAGGTGATTGGGGGCCAGCTGTTGGATATTATTCATGAGGCCTCGGGTGATGAGGATATTGCTACCGCCCAGGTGGTGAATCGGTTTAAGACCGCGGCGTATACGATTGAGCGGCCGTTGCATCTGGGGGCGGCCCTGGCGGGGGCGGATGCGGCGACGATTGCGGCGTTGCGGGCCTATGGGACGGATATTGGGGTGGCGTTTCAGCTGCGGGATGACCAGTTGGGGGTGTTTGGTGATCCCGGCGTGACTGGCAAGCCGGCTGGTGACGATTTACGGGAGGGGAAACGCACGGTGCTCATTGCCACGGCGTTGCAGTTGGCGGATGCGGCGACCGCCGACTATATCCGTGGGCGGCTGGGCCGGGTGTCCGATCCGGGCGAGATTGCCGAGTTGACGGCGGCCATTGCGGCAACCGGGGCGGCGGAGCACGTCGAAAAGCTCATTGCGGAGCTGACGGCGAGCGGGTTGGCGCGGATAGCGGGGCTAGGGCTGCCGGATGGGAGCGAGGAGGCGTTGCGGGGCTTGGCAATGCAGGCTACGGCGCGGCGAACCTAGTAAGCTATCAGCCATGATTGCCCTCGCCAGCACATTGACTTCCCCCATGGTGCGCAAGCTTGGTCTTGTGGCTTCGCTGTTGATTCTGTTGGGGTCGTTTGGTGGGGGATCGTTGCAGAAGCGCAATAGTTTACTTTCCGCGGCAAACCTGGATTTTTTGAGTTTTGGCCATGGTGCGGCGTTTTCGAATGTGACATTGTGGCTGGGCACGGTGCTGTTCGTGGTGTCTTGGGTGTTGATGGGGAAGTTAGTGATCGACAAAATTGTCGATGCCGACTATGTTCGCCGCACATTATGTGTGTGGCTGGTCCCGCTGGTGGGGGCGGCGCCGATCATGTCGCGGGATGTGTATTCCTACCTGATGCAGGGCACGTTGCTGCGTGATGGGTTGAATGCCTACACGCAGGGGCCGGCGAGTAATCCGAATCAGATTTTGTTTGAGGTTTCCCACGATTGGCGGAACACCACTACCCCGTATGGGCCGCTGCATTTGTGGCTGGGTGAGGCCGTGACCACTGTGTTTGGCGATAATGTGACGGCCGGGGTGTATGCGTTTAAGGTGTTGGCACTGGTGGGGTTTGTGGCAATCATGTGGTTTGTGCCGAAGATTGCCAAACGGTTGGGGGCGGATCCAGCGTTTGCATTGTGGTTGGGGGTGGCCAACCCGGTGATGGTGTTTCACCTGGTGGGGGGCATGCATAACGAGGCGATGATGGTGGGGCTCGTCACCGTTGGTTTGTATTTGGTGGTGCGCCAGTCAGCGTATCCGGCGGTATTGGGTGGGTTTTTCGCCGGGGTGGCGCTCATTGCGGTGGCGATGGCGTTAAAAGCGTCGGCGGCATTGTGTTTGCCGTTTGTGGTGTGGCTGGTGGTCAACCGGGCCGGGGAGTCGGCGGGCGCGAAGGTGCGGGCGTTTCTGCTGGCCAGTGTGGGGGGCGCGGTGGAAACCGTTGCGATTTTGGCGGTCATCACGTGGGCGTCGGGAACCACCTGGGAGTGGATTGCGGCGTTGACGGGGAACACGAAGGTGGTGAATCCATTGTCGTTCCCGTCGCTGGTGTCGGGGGTGATTGGGGAGGCCGGCCGGATTGGGAATCCCCAATTCCCGTTCAATGATGTGATGGTGGTGGCGCGGGCCGTATCGCTTGTGATTATGGCCGTGGGGTTTGTGGCCTGTTGGTGGTTTCTGCGCCGCAAGCCGATCACAGGGGCGATGTGGGCGTATTTGATTGTGTTTAGCTTTAATGCGGTGACCCTGCCCTGGTATTACGCTTCGGTGTTGCCTCTGGTTGGGGTGGTGAATTGCTCACGGCGGATTAACCAGTTCTTTATCATTGGGTCGATTGCGGTGGCGTTGGCGTTCACAGGTTCGGGGAATCATCAGCTGTATAACCCCATGTGGATGGGGATTTTAGCGGTGTCCGGGTGGGTGGCTTCCCGCTGGTTATTCGCCGAAACCACCCTGGTAGCTTATCGACGCCCAGGGCTAGAGGGCCATCGCCTGGGCGCGACGCATCACCTCCCGGGCCAGGTGACCGTGTAGGGCCGCAATGGGTTGGCCGGGGAGGGAGGGGTCGTCGGTAAACAGATAGTGGAAGATCTCGGCATCGCTGTAACCACCGTCGATAAGCAGGGCAATCACGCCAGGAATGAACTTATTGAGGGTTCCTTTGTCGGTGAGGAATGCGGCAGGCAGGTGCCGAACCCCGTTTTTGTAGACGCAAATTAGCTTCCGCTCGCCGATCAGGTCACGGACGTGGGTGGTCTTTACCCCCAACCGGTCGGCGAACTCCGTGAGGGTGAAAAGTAGGGTATCAGGTGGCAAAATAGACGCATCTGGCGATTGATTACTCACAGTCCTTAATGTAGCAAGAGATCTTGAACACGTCGCTTTTACCCTACGCTTAGATTTCAGCCATACTAGAACGCATGCAGTTGAATTTGGGCGATCTCCTCGAAGGCCGCTACCGCATCGAAGCTCCCATCGCTCGCGGTGGCATGTCTACGGTTTACCGCTGCGTTGATACCCGGCTGGGACGCAATGTGGCGGCCAAGGTCATGCACGAAGAATATGCCGGCGACCCGATTTTTGCCCAACGCTTCCGGCGGGAAGCGCGCTCCATGGCGCACCTGTCGCACCCCAATTTGGTGGGGGTGTATGACTTTAATTCCGATGGGGACCATGTTTTTCTCATCATGGAGCTCATTACCGGTGGTACCTTGCGGGAGCTCTTGGCCGAACGCGGCGCCATGCCGGACTATGCTGCATCGACGGTCATGCGTTCCGTCCTCACCGGGTTAGCGGCGGTGCATAACGCCGGCATGGTTCACCGGGATTTAAAGCCGGATAATATTTTGATCGACGGCAACCACCAGGTGAAGCTTTCGGACTTTGGCCTGGTGCGGGCCGCATCCGCATCCCAGGGCAAGTCAAACCAGATCGTGGGCACCGTTGCCTACCTGTCCCCAGAGCAGGTGTCGGGTGATGACATCACCACCGCCTCCGACGTGTACTCCGCCGGCATCGTCCTCTTCGAACTCTTGACCGGTACCACCCCGTTCAACGGCGACACGCCTCTCAAGCACGCCTACGCCCGCCTGGATGCGGATGTGCCTAAGCCCAGCAGCCGGATCGACGGCGTGCCCAAACTCATGGACGAGCTGGTGGCCACCGCCACCGCCCGCGACCCCAAGGATCGGTTCAAGAACGCCGACGAATTCCTCACCGCGCTGAGCGACGTCGCTAACGAACTGCAATTCCCCGCATTCACGGTGCCCGTCCCCCAAAACGCGGCAGCCCACCGGGCGGCCGCCAATATGGATGATTCGAAACTCACGGGCATGGTCACCACGGACCTGCCCCGATCCGAACAGCCCATGGTCGACGACGCTGACGATGCCGACAACGACAAAACCGCCATCGTCCCACCCACGCCGCCGGCACCGGTGAAACCGGCGGAAACCGCCATCCTCAACGAAACCTCCGTCCTCGACCCGTTCGCCGCCGACCCGTTTGCGGACCCCACCCCCTACCAGCAGCCCGAACCCCAACCCCAGGCGCACCTTCATAACCCGCCCCCGGGACCATCGCCGTGGCCCGACCCCAGCCAGCCACAGCAACAGGCCCAGCCGCCCGCACCGAGGCCACAGGCCCAACCGCCCCGGCCACACGCTCAGCCGTCGGTGCTGCCCCCGGCGGTGACCAACCGCAGCCGCACCATGTTCGCCGCCTGGTGGGTCATAGTCATCATGCTCACCCTGGTGATCGCTATCGGCGCCTGGTGGTTCGGATCCGGCCGCTACGGGGAGGTGCCGCAGGTCATTGGCATGGACCAAACCACCGCCACCCAAACGCTGAAAACCGCGGGGTTTGAATCCAAGGTGGCCACGGTCTACGACGATAATGTGGCCATAGACATGGTGGCGGGCACCGACCCCACCACCGGGGAAAAAGCAGTCAAGGGTGATGCGGTCACCCTTTTGGTTTCCCTCGGCAAGCCCACTGTGCCCAGCCTTGACGGGCTCACCAACCCCGACGACTACAACAAGGCGCTTTCGGAACGATCACTCGTGGGAGAAGAGGGCGAAACCGTGTACTCCGACACCGTGCCCCAAGGGCAAATCGCGTCGGTGACCCCCTCCCCCCACACCATGGTCAATGTGAACAGCACCGTCACCTACCATCTCTCCCAGGGGCCAGCACCGGTCAATGTGCCCAATGTGCATAACACCAAGGCAGACGAGGCCAAACAACAACTACAGCGACTAGGATTCAACGTCAAAGTCGAAAACAAGTTCGATGATTCGGTGAAGGGCAATCATGCCATTGGCACCAGCCCCGAAGCCGGCAGCCAAGCAACCCGCGGCAGCGACATCACCCTCTATGTCTCCACCGCGGTCGAAATCCCCGACCTTGTCGGCATGAGCGAAGAAGAAGCCCGCGACCAATTGGCCAAGGCCGGGATCCGGGTGGAATCCGTCACCCGCTCTGGCGACTCCGACGCGGTGGGCAAGTCCGCAAACGACGTGTATATCACCAACCCGCAGGCCGGCACCCTCATCGACAGCTCTCAAACCACGGTCACCATTGAGCTGGTCAATAAGGTTGAGGTGCCCAATGTGATTGGCAAGCGGCTCTCCGAGGCACGCACCATCCTCCAGGACGCCGGCTTCAAGGTGAAGGCCCCATCGTCGGCAAACAGCAATAGCCGCGTCATCTACCAAAACCCCTCATTCCTCAGCGAGGAATCCCCCGAAACCCGGGTCGAGCTGCGGACCCTCAACTAATGATCGTCATCGCAGCCAACCCCGGTAATCGCCCACTGATGCGGGAAGCTATTGGCGAGGTGTTCCGCACCGCCCGCCATCACCGCTCCGAACGTATTAGCGATGTGGCCCGCCGGGCGAATGTGTCGCCCCAATACCTTTCCGAGGTGGAACGGGGCGTCAAAGACCCGTCGTCGGAGATTGTGGAGTCCATCAGCACCGCCCTCGACCTACCAGTGTCGGATGTGCTGCGCCAGGCGGCCCGCCGCATCGAAACACCCCAGGTTTGCGACTTCCTCCCCATTGCCGCATAACCATCATGAGGCCGCGCTGCTCACAGCAGCATACCGCGAAATCCGCCCCAGACCGGGCCCATACCTGGCATGGTAGAAATCATGAATATCCTCATTCTGGGCGGCACCGCCTGGCTCAGCTCCACCATTGCCCACACCGCCACGGGCCGTGGACATCACGTTACCTGCGCCGCTCGCGGCACCGACACCCCGCCCCAAGGATGCGCCTTCATCCCGCTCGACCGGAATCAGCCCGACGGCTACGCCACGCTTCCCGACGTCACGTGGGATGCGGTGGTTGATGTCACCACCAGCCGCGACTTCGCCGCCGACGCTGTAACGAATATTCGCACCAACCAGTGGGTGTATGTGTCCTCCGCCAGCGTCTACGCCGACATTTCCGACCCCAACCGGGATGAAACCACCCCACTGGTTTCCCCCGAGGGTGCCGACACGCCCGGCAATTTTCCGGCCGCCAAGGTGGCGTGCGAACAACAGTTTCCCCCGGAAACCACCTGTATCATCCGGCCCGGCCTCATCGGTGGCGCCGGCGACCCCACCGGCCGCAGCGGCTACTATCCGTGGCGATTTGCCCACCCCACCGGCCCGGAGGTGCTCGTCCCCAACCACCACATGCCGGTGGCCATGATTGATGTTGCCGATCTCGCCGCCTGGATCGTCCACTGCATGGAAGACAAGGTGGTAGGCACATTCAATGCGGTTGGCCCCGCCCACACGCTCAACGACGTATATGAGCTCTCCCCTATCCCCATCCGGGAGGTTCCCACCGATGTTCTGCTAGCTGCCGGCATCAACCAATGGTTAGGGCCCACATCTCTCCCCTTGTGGCTTGCCGACCCCAACCTCCAATACGCCATGGTGTTTGATAGCACGGCGGCGCGGAACCATGGACTCACCACCCGCCCCCTGGCGGAAACCCTCCAGGCGGCCGCCCGCACCTTCCAGCCGGGCACCAGCGGCCTCACCGACGAGGAAGAACGCGAGCTACGCGCCTACCTCACGGCGTCGACAAGCGAGCAATAACAACACTGCTCGCGGCTAGTTGCGCAGCATTTCCGCAACCAGGAACGCCAATTCCAGGGACTGCTGCGTATTGAGCCGCGGGTCACACGCGGACTCGTAGCGGCCGGGCAGATCCACGTCCGTGATGTCTTCCGCGCCACCCAAGCATTCCGTCACGTTCTCGCCGGTCAATTCGATGTGGATGCCACCCGGGTGGGTGCCCAATGCGCGGTGCACCTCGAAAAAGCCCTGCACCTCGTCAATCACCTTGTCGAAATGGCGGGTCTTATAGCCGTTCGAAGCGGTGAACGTATTGCCGTGCATCGGGTCCGACTGCCAAATCACCTTGTGCCCGGAATCTTCCACCGCCCGAACCACGCCGGGGAGCACCTGCCGCACCTTATCGTGCCCCATGCGGGCCACCATGGTCAGCCGACCCGGCACCCGGTCGGGATCCAGCTTCTCCACATACGCCACCGCCTCCTTGGGAGTGATCGTTGGGCCGATCTTAATGCCAATCGGGTTGGCAATGAGCGCAGCGAAATTCACGTGGAAGTCGTCAATGCCCCGAGTGCGCTCCCCAATCCACAACTGGTGTGCAGACAGGTCATAAAGCTTGGTTTCACCGTTCTCATCCTTGGCCAGCCGCAACATGGCACGCTCGTAATCCACAAGCAGCGCCTCATGTGATGCGAAAATATCTGCGGAACGCAAGCTATCATCCGCAACGCCGCACGCATTCATAAACCGCAGACCGCGTTCGATCTCTTGTGCTAATGCCTCGTAGCGGGCGCCGGCGGGTGACTGCGATACGAATTCCCGGTTCCACTCCGTTAACCGATACAGATCAGCGGTGCCCGACTTGGTGAGCGACCGCACTAAATTCATGGCCGCCGCGGCGTTAGCGTACGCCCGAACCATGCGCGCCGGATCGTGTTTCCGCAGCTCAGCATCAGCCTCTACCGCGTTCACAATATCACCCCGGTAGCTGGGCAACCCATGCTCGTCCGTGTCCGAGCTCCGCGGCTTGGCGTACTGCCCCGCGATACGCGCTAGCTTTACGACGGGGGTTGAGGCGCCATATGTTAACACCACAGCCATCTGCAACAAGGTCTTTACATTCGCACGAATGTGCGGTTCGGTGTTGGACTCAAAAGTTTCCGCACAGTCGCCACCTTGCAGCAGGAAAGCCTCACCATTAGCCACCGCGGCAAGTTGCCGCTCTAATTCCCGGACCTCGGGGGCCACCACAATCGGTGGCACAGATTCTAAAATCTTGCGCACATTCTGCGCAAGCAATGTATCCCACGAGGGCTGCTGCTTCGCATCCCGGGAAATAACATCTTCAAATTGCTGACGAATCCCGTCAGGCAACGGGGGGAGATCTGGGAGGGCTTCTTTGGGAATATCAACTGTCCAACTCACATCACTATTCTTAGCATGGAAAGCGATAAACCCCACATTTACCGGATTTTATTATCCTTCCGCAGCGGCAACGCTTGATGGCAAATCCGAAACCGCCGCAGATTCTGCCGCGCATCTACTAACGCATCATGATTGCCCTGCGACTGAACCGGTAGGGACGGCCGACCGGCAAACTCCCAATACTGCCGAAGCTCCCGCGTATACCGGGGCATGTCGGAGGGCAGCGAGCTCATGTCCCCCCACAGCTGCGCCAACACCACATGGTCATAGGCGCCAATCCACGCCCATAATTCCGGCCGGCCAGGGGACGCGGTGAGGAATTCATATACCTCGGTGCGAATCTGTTCCCGGCTGCGCCACAGCGGGCTTGACGGGTTAGGCAGCTTATCGAGTACGTGCTCCCGCACCCACTTATTGGCCTTGGTGTGGTCGGCATCGGTAGAAACCGCGTAATATTCGCGACCGTCCTCGGCAACGATGCCTATAGATACCAGGTCGATGGTGGAGCCGTTTTCGATGAATTCCGTGTCGTAGAAGTAGCGCATTGCCTTATACCGAAGGGAGGAAAAGAACCAAAGAAGCGTGAGAAATCATTATTGCGGGATCACTTTTTACGCCGAGCCGGCCAGAACAGCACGGCGGCGATAGCGAAACACATAACCGGAGCCATGACCTGCTGGTTGACGTGAAAAATAGCCATGATGAGGTAGGCCACGATGAGGGCCAGTGTGACTAATACTTTGGTTTTCATCGTTACTGCTACCTCATCGAGTTATCTGGTCGTGGAGGCTGGCGCATTTTGGGTAATTCCGTGGGTTTTCACGCCACGACGCAGGATGTCGGGAATGTGCGGCCAGTGGGGTACGGTGACCTTTGGCAGTTTAATTGCTGGTGGGTGCACTGTCCACCCCAAAAGCTTGGTTTTGGAAATACCGTACATGGCGATGGTTCCGATAGCGCAGAAACCCATATTGATAATGACCCAGCATAAGGGGGTATCAATAAAGCTCGTGGCTTCTGGGTTGAAACCATTGTCCCGGTTGACGAAGAAGAAACCAAAGAACACAATGAGCGCAATGGGATGTCCAAGGTATGCGACCAGCGTGTGACGGCCAATATGTTTCAGGCCCTCACCCACCATGGGAACCTTGGACAGCAGGATCGCAACGGTCACCCCAAAGGGGAGATAGACGAGGCTCACAATCACATTGAGGGCCGGCCGCCATGGACCATCGAATGGGAGGGCATAAAGCTGGAACGACACCAAGGCCAGCATGGTGGAGGTGATGGCGATCCATGGGTGGAGGGCATTGTCGGCGAACTTGGCGATATGTGGTCTGAGATAGGCGCCCAACAGGAATAACGGCAGGTAGGCAATGATGCGAGGCATTACCAGGTTGCCGGCGAGCAATAGCCACGGTGAGGTGGCGATAACGATCGCAGGGATAAGCAGCTGAATGATCCACGGTAACCGTTTTGTCGCCCACAAAATAATGGTGAACAGCATGAGCGACCACAGGAACCAATACATGTTTTGGGCGTAATACATGGAGTCCACATAAAACATTGGTTCCGGCAATGGAATTTCCTGAATGAGCCAGGCCTTGTTACGGTCGAGGATCATTTCCACCGGTGTCCAAAACAGATAGGGCACGAGGAGGAACCAGAGGCGTTTCCGAAATAATTCCCAGAATGTGAAATTGAAGATTTTTACGGAGAAAAAACCTGCCACCATAAAAAACAGTGGCATGCGCAGAGTAGCAATGAATTCATTGACTTTGGCGATGGGAGTGTCTAGTCCTCCGGGCACCTCCAGGGTGGCATGAAGGGTCATTACTCCTAGGATTGAAACACCCCGGGCAACATCAGGCCACGCCATGCGTGCCTTTTTAGCCCCAGTGGGTTGAGTCATGAATTATCCTTTTCGCTGTACAAATAATGAGAATGGCGGGGTGAGCAGGGATCTCACGCCGCACCGGTCATTCACATTTCTACCATTAAGCATGACATAGATGCTATCCGATGGGGGTGGTAGGCATCGCCAGATGAGCCACACCGAGGCCGTGGCGGGATCATGACAAAACTGCGACAGGATTACAACGGGAATGCGCTATGGAACTGGCGGGTAGCCATTGCCGGCGGCCAGGGATTTTTTCACGTCAGCAGCGTAAAGATCAACATAGGGTTGACCGCTGAGCTTGCTCAGCGTGGCCATGATGTGGTCGGTGAGTGCCCGGGCCCCCTCGTATTCGCCCAGGCCGCGCTCGCGGAGGAATTCGCGGGGGTAAATGGGCGACCCAACCCGAATGCGGACCTTCGCGGGGCGAAGCACCCAGGAGCCAATGGGGTTGGCATTGCGGCTGCCGATCATGGCAACGGGAATGATTGGTACATCGGTGGCGATAGCCACGCGAGCGGCCCCGGTTTTTCCGCGATAAACCCGGCCATCGGGCGAGCGTGTGCCCTCGGGATAAATGCCGAAAAGTTCCCCTCTGTCCAAGATGTTCCGGGCCGCGGTGAGCAACACCTCACCGGCTTTGGCGGACGTACGGTCGAGCGGAACCTGACCAACCGAGGTGTAGAACCATTTTTGCAGCCTGCCGACGATACCCGGGGTGGTAAAATATTCGCTTTTGGCCGGGAAGGTGATTTGCCGGGGGCAAAGCAGCGGCAGGTAAAAAGAATCCATGACGGATTGATGGTTGGACGCGAGGATGGCAGCCCCAACGGTAGGAATATTGGAGCCCCCATCAATGGTGGGGCGGTTATACACCCGTAAAAACGGCCCCAATAACACATTTTTAAATGCCCAATACCAGGTATTTGTCACTCTGTGATCCCCTCATTTTTGTTGGTTCTTGTCTATGAATAGTTGTCGGGCCAGATCGGCAACACCAATCATACCGGCATTACCACCAAGTTTAGCGGTAGAGACCGTGGGGATAGGCCGGTATCCCGAACCAACAATGTTTGCAGCCATAATCTCAGTGGCTTGCGGCAAGTACACATCGTGGTCGGCGGACATACCCCCGCCAATGAGGATCATGCTGGGGTCAAGAATGTCGACCACCATGGAAAGGGCCAGCCCGAGCCATTCGGCAATGCTGGTAACAGCGGCGGTAGCGATCGGGTCGGATTGGCGGGCCGCATCCATGACGGTTTTCCCGGTGAGCTCCGGCTGGTCGGACAGTATGGAGGTAGTGACGGGGTTATCGGCCAAGAGCTCCCGGGCGGTTTGTTCCAACGCCGTGCCGGAACAGTAGCGTTCCAAACAGCCCCGCTTTCCGCAGGCACAGGGCCTACCGTGCGGAACCACCTGTATATGTCCGAATTCCGGGGCGGTGCCAAAGGCACCACGGTATATATTCCCGTCTTGCATGAGGGTGGCACCAATGCCGGTTCCCAGAGCGAAAAGCACCCAATTGTCGTGGCCTTGGGCCCCGCCGAATTTGTATTCGCCCCAGGCTGCAGCGTTGGCGTCGTGTTCGAGGCGAACTGGAACTCCCAACGCTGCCTGTAATTCGGCGCGGGCGTGGCGATCCCGCCATGGTAGATGCGGGGCGAACCGAACAATCTCACAGTCGGGGTCTAAAAATCCGGCAATGGCCAACCCCACGGCACCGATACAGTGGTCGGCACGGAACTTATTGACAATGCGGACAATGCCTTCTTGGAGCTCGTCGGCGTCGTGGGGCGCCTCGGTGGCGGTGGAATCGATAATGTTTCCGGCTTCGGTAATCGCCCCAGCCCGCATGTTGGTTCCGCCGATATCAAAACCAATTGTGACTGGAGTAGACATAAAACCCACCTTGTGATTAATAAGATAGAAGAATCAAGGGCTGATTATACCGACCAATGCCTCAAACTTCCTATTCGTCACCACATTCCCTCTTGGATCTCCCACTAGGTTTTCGGCGTGGCAAGAATGCGTCGAAGCCGAGCCCCCATGCGTTCCCAGGTCCAGGATTGCTCCACAAAACTGCGCCCCTGCCGACCCATGGTGGCGCATCGCTTCGGGTCGGATAACAAGGCCATGAGGGCGGCAAGGATGTCTTGCTGGCTGCGACCGTCGACCACAATGCCGGATTCCGGGGTAACGGTTTCCGGCGCCCCACCGGAGCGGCCGGCGATCACGGGAATGCCGGCGGCCTGGGCTTCGAGGTACACAATGCCGAGGCCTTCTACATCGAGGCCACCACCGCGGGTGCGGCAGGGCATAGCAAACACATCGGCGGCGTGCAGCATGTGGGACATGTGTTCCTCCCCTACCCGGCCGGTGAAAATGATGCGATCATCGGCGAGGTTTCCGGCGAGTCGCCGAAGCCTGGCGGCGAAGCGGCGGGAGCCACCACCAACGATAACAAGGGTGGCGTCGGGAAAGTGGGTGAGCACATCCGGCCAGAGCCGCACGAGTTGATCCTGCCCCTTACGGGGCACCAGACGGGAAATACACACCACATAGTGCCCACCAATCCGCCAACCCAATTGGGAGCGCACAGCCTGACGCTGGGCGGCAGAAAGCGGGCTAAATCGGTGACTGTCCACCCCGGAAGGCAACCATTCGAATGTGGGCTCGCCAAAGGCGGCCCGGAACCGGCTGAGGGTGTAGTCGGAAATGTAGGTGACCACATCACAGTGGCTGCCGATGAGGCGGAGCACTTGACGGGCACCGGGCAACATGGACCACCCCACCTCATGCCCGTGGGTGGAGGCGACCACCCGGCAGGCACCGGCGGCGCGGGCGGCCCGGGCCATGAGGGCGAGGGGGGCTGCGGCACCGAACCACACCACATCAATGTTTTCGGCACGAATGATCTGCTGCATGCGGCGGGCAGTGGCTGGGGTGGGCAGCATGACGCGGCGCGGCCACCGATACACCCGGTATGCCGCCTGGTCATCCCAGTCGGCGGCTGCGGCGGCGTCCTGGGTGGAGGCAAACACCACCACATCCTGCGGGGGAAGAGTATTGATGAAATCGCGGAGATACGACTGAATGCCGCCGATAGTGGGCGGGAAGTCATTGGTGACCAGCAGGACGCGCATAGGTTTTCCTACCGCAGGTTAGTAGCGGCGGGCGCCGTAGTAGGGCATGGAATCTATGCTCACCACCTGCACGGGGATGCCATAGTCGGAGGCGTGCAGGATCTTATTGTCGCCGGCGTAGATACCGACGTGAGTGGCGCCGGGATAGAAGCCAACCACGTCACCGGGTTGCAGTTCTTCGCGGCTGACGGGGGTGCCACCGGCCATTTGGGCTTGGGAGGTGCGAGGCACGGTAATGCCTTGTTGTGCATAGGACCAGAGCACCAGGCCGGAACAGTCGAACACATCGGGTCCGGTAGCACCCCAACCATAGGGGGCACCAATCTTGGTCATGCCGATCTCCAGGGCTTTCATACCAATGGGGTTGGCACCCACCAAGCCGGTAATGCTGTAATCGATGGGGCCGTTTTTCGCCACCCACTTGGCCCGGTCGGCAGGATTAAGGCCATTGACTTTGTCCATGAGCTCTTTCATTTTGCCTTTGAGCTCTTCTTGTTCCCGGGTGAGGTTGTCGCGTTCACCCTCTAGGTTGGTCTTGTGCTGCTTGGCATCTTCGACAGCCTTGGCGGCGGCGTCGCGGGCGTCTTTCGCTACTTTGGTGGCGTCGAGAAGCTTTGCGACGGCGTCCTCGGTCTGGGTCGTAATGGTTGCCATGTAGGCCGTCTGGTCGATCGCGATCTGCGGATTCTGGGCCCCGAAAATCTTCGACATGGGGTCGATAGCCACACCCCGATATTTGGCGCCGGCAATGCGGTTCACTTCGGCTTGAAAGGCCTTCTCGGCGTCCTCGGCGGTTCTAGCGATCGCTTCGGTGTCTTGGGCCACGCCGGTGAGTCGGTTCACCTCGTCTTCGGCGGCTTTTACTTCGTCCTCTTTATGCTTTACTGCTTCGTTTTTTTCGTTGGTTTGATGGGAAAGCTCATCCATGGTGCGGATAAGCTGGTCAACGTCTTCTGCCTGGGCCGCAATGGGGAGGACGGAAAGGGTAATGATGGTGCCTAAGGCAGCAAGAAACGCACGCACAAGAAACCTCGACAATTATGAAAACTGGATAAAATCTGAAGTAGTATATAGTAAAACACCTGGTTATAGTGTTTTCCCAGGTAAATTGTTACGTGAGTGGCTGGTGGGGTAATTGAATAGATAAAAGCTGCCTCCCGATGCTCATGGTTGGGGGGGCAGCTTTTACGTCACACTAAGTTGAGTTAGAAACGCACTGCGGAGTGGAATGGCATGTTGTCCATCGGTGCTTCCTGCAAGGGGGTGCCCTGCGTGACCGCGTGCACGACCTTGCCATTGCCGGCATAAATGCCGACGTGGGAGGCGCCGGAGTAGAAGACCACGATGTCACCAGGTTGCAGGTTTTCCCGTGAAATCTTTTGGCCTTCAGCTGCTTGCCCATACGAGGTACGAGGAATCTTCTTGCCCACTTGGTTGTATGCCCAGCTGGTCAGGCCCGAGCAATCGAATGCGTTCGGCCCCGTTGCGCCCCAAACATAAGGGGAGCCTATCTTGGAACGAGCTGCTGCCAAGATCGACTCTCCTACAGACTGGGTTTGGAAGGGCTGTGCTTGAGGGTTAGCAATTGCTGCCGCAAAGTCCGTGCCACCTTGCCCCTTGAGGGAGGGAACATAATTGTCCACCCCGGGAACATTAGCAAGACCCTGAACGCCTTCTAACCCCTGGACATCCATACGGAAATCGGTACCAGGAACCACTACCTCTGCTGCATGAGCAGCCATGGGTGTTAGCGTAGCGACAGCAGCAGTTGCAGTTACCGCTGCGGTGTTACGTACCACTTTCTTGCCTTGACGACGGTGCTTAGCCACGGATGAATCTCCAATACTGTTTACGTTGCCTACCAATGCCGGGATTCTTGGTGTACCGGTTATGGTCCGGAACCAGAGTTTGTCTAACACGAACCCTGTTAACCAGTTCGGCTTTTCTCTGGCTGAATTTGTCTCAAATAGGTTACGAAATTTTTTTAACACATGTCCATTCATTTCGGCCGTTTTCACCGTTATCAAGTCGTTACTAAAGTAATTTAATATAAACCTTAACGATTATTAAATAATTAGTACCACCAATATACATTGCTGAAAATGACATGAAAATAGGCAATAACCTGCCTAAATAATAAAAGATGTCTGACCCCTAGGGGTTTGCCCCGTATGAAAATAGTCATCTCAGGGGCCCGAAACTTAATTAAAGTAATCTACGTCACAAGAGGTTTTCTTTGACCCAAATAGGGGCGATTTTTACCCACGGTACCCCCGCCCTACCCCTAAGGGATTACCCGGAAAAGTTATTATCACCAGTCACTTTAGCAACTTTAGCAACACTAGAAACAGATTCTGCGGGTCTGTGCCCCACGCCCACGTCGCAGCGACTCGCTCATGTCCACGATAAAAAGCGACGCTCTCCGAACCGTAATATCTGCCAAAATCACCGAAAAACCGCAGGTAAAACCTGCTTTAGGCGTCGAAAAGCTAAATCTAGGCCAACATGATGACCAGCCAAAGGTATTATTTGCGGATTCTTAAGTTATTAGGTCTGCTAAAACGGCCTAAAACCGGGACAGCAAAATAGCCACCACCATGAAAAGGCAGTGACTATTTTCTCAAGCGCTAATTGGCTATTTTAGGATTTCTGGTTCCCCTCATCGGCATCCCGATTAGCCTTATTCAAGGCCTGGAACATCTCGTACTCCTCTTGATGATTCTCGTGCTCGATCTCGGCGGCCTTCCGTGCCACATCCTCAGGATCCGGCGTCAAGGCACCTCGACCCGGATGGCCAGAGAAGCCCAGCTGGTTCATCTGCTTCGGCACCGGCGCACCAGCGTACGGCAACGGCACCGGATGGCCGTGCTCATCCACCTCACCCAGCGGCTGGTGAATCTCCACAAACGCACCATTCGGCATCATCTTAATCACACCGGTCTCAATGCCGTGCTCCAGCACTTCACGGTCGGAACGCTGCAACCCAATGCAGATCCGGTAGGTGACAAAGTAGGCCAACGGCGGCAACACAATGAGCCCAATGCGCCCCACCCAGGTCATGGCGTTCAGCGACACCCCGAAGTGGTAGGCAAACAGGTCATTGCCGCCCGAAAGGGTCACCAGGAAGTAGAAGGCAATACCCATCATGCCCAACGAGGTCCGCACCGGCACGTCCCGCGGCCGCTGCAACAGGTTATGGTGGGCTGTATCCCCGGTAATCTTTGCCTCAATGAACGGATAGGCGATGAGCAACACCACCATGAGGCCGGCCAGCATTGCCACCCAGAACGCCCCAGGCACGGTGTAATTGCCCAAATACAGCTCCCATGCCGGCATGACACGAGCCAAACCGTCCGTCCACAGCATGTAAATGTCAGGCTGCGAACCGGCAGACACCTGGGCCGGATTATAGGGGCCCAGCAACCAAATCGCGTTAATCGTGGTCAACCCGGCCATGAGCGCCAACACGCCGGCGGTAATCAACCCGAATGCGGCGGCCTTAATACCGAACAGTGGCAGAATCCGCACACCCACCACATTATTTTCGGCGCGACCCGGCCCGGGGAATTGGGTGTGCTTCTGGTACCACACCAACGCCAGGTGGGCGGCAATCAGGCCCAAGATAATGCCGGGGATAATCAGCACGTGGGCGATATAGAAGCGATCCAGCATCAGCTCAGAGGGGAAATCCCCGCCGAAGATGAGCCAGTGCATCCAGGTGCCGATGATCGGCAGGCCCACGATAATGGCGGACATGATGCGCAGGCCCACGCCGGACAGCAAGTCGTCCGGCAACGAGTAGCCCATGAAGCCCTCGGCCATGCCCAGCAGCAACAACACGCACCCGATAATCCAGTTGGCTTCACGCGGGCGCCGGAACGCCCCGGTGAAGAAGATACGCAGCATGTGCACGGTCATGGACACCATGAACATGAGCGCAGCCCAGTGGTGCATTTGGCGGATAAAGAGCCCGCCGCGCACCTCAAAGGACAGGTTCAAGGCCGTCTCATACGCCCGGGACATCTCCACGCCATTCAGCGGAAGATACGCACCGTCGTAGATGACCTTGGTAATAGACGGGTCGAAGAATAGTGTGAGGTAGACACCGGTCAGCAGCAGGATGAGAAAGCTATAGAGCGCAATCTCACCGAGCATAAACGACCAGTGGGTGGGAAATACCTTGTTAATCTGTCGGCGAATACCCGCAGCAGCGGTGTACCGCGAATCAATATTATTGCCGATTTCGGCTAATTTGGTGCTCATTATGACTTACGCTCCCAGAATGCGGGGCCAACGGGTTCCACAAAATTACCCGCGGCGACGAGGTAACCGTCTTCATCAACGGTAATCGGCAGCTGTGGCAAGGCGCGGGCGGCGGGGCCGAATACCGGCTTGCCATAATGCAATGCGTCGAACTGCGACTGGTGGCAGGGGCACAAGATCCGGTTGGTTTGCGCCTCATACAGCGAGGTAGGGCAACCGATATGTGTACAAATCTTCGAATAGGCGTAGTAATCGCCGAAGTGGAAATCTTCCTGCCCCACACGTTCAACCACCTTGGCGGCGTCCGAAGAGCGAAGACGAATCAACATGACGGCGTTACGGGCGCCGTGAATGGAATGCATGTGCGTTTCGTACACGTCGCGAGTGGGATCGTAGAGATCCCCATCGTTCACATCCTCTTCCGGCAGGGGGAACACAGTTTCCATGGCGGCGGCAGCTAGGTCT
>CAJZGD010000014.1 GCA_915275065.1 uncultured Corynebacterium sp.
GGTAGCCGCTCCGTTCCCGTCATTTTCGGGGGGTGGGGCGCTCATTCCGGCAATCATGATGCTGGTTTTCCTGCACGTGGGGCAGATGATTGCCCTACCCATCGCCCGGGATCTGGTGGGGATTATTGCCGCCGAGAAGCATGTGGGCACCTATTTTGGGTTTCTCAACTCGTTTGGCGGGTTGGCGGTGCTCATCAGTTCCCTGGTGTTGGGCAGGTTGGAGGATTGGGCGAAGACCCCGCAGCCGCCGGCGACTGTTCCATGGTTGCTGCTCACCGCGGCATTATTGTTGTCTACGGTCGCATTGCCGAAAATTGCGGTCCTTGCGACGAAGCGTCGTAAAGCATTGGTGGAATCGGTGACCGACTGATTTCGCCGCAACTATCACTACATCATAAGGAGTATTCATGTTTTTGTCTGTGAATCGTCGGATCATGGCGCTCACGGCGGCCGTCATGTGCACGCTACCGCTCACCGCCTGCTTCACTGAGGATAATTCCGTGGCCGGCAATAACATCAAGGTGTCGTGGCCGTTTAAGCCGGTTGCGTCGCTGTCCCCGTTTTCCGATGATGCGCTTTTGAACACCCGCCTGGGTATTGCGGAAACGCTTGTCACCTTGGATTCGGAGGGGAAGCCAGCACCTGGGTTGGCCGAGTCGTGGGAAACCCCCGATGCGAAAACCGTGGTGTTTAAGCTGCGTGAGGGGGTGAAGTTCCACGATGGCACTGAGCTTACGGCGAAGGCGGTAGTGAACTCGATTACGAAGGCGCTGGAGGCGGCGTCGCGGCCCAAGGGGTTAGGCAAGGCGAGCTTGACCGTGACGGAGAAAGGCGACCTGGAGGTGGAGGTCACTTCGGATAAGGATGATCCGATTCTGCCGCAGCGTTTCGCCGATTCGGGTACGGTGATCCTGGCCGAGGCCGCCTACGAGGGGGATAATCCGTCTCTTGTGGGTACCGGCACCGGCCCGTTTAAGGTGACTTCGGCGACCAATGATGAGGTAAAAACCGAGGCGTTTGCCGACTATTGGGGAGGCAAACCGCAGCTTGATGGGGTGACCACTACGTTCAACGAGGATGGTTCGGCCCGGGCTCGGGCGATCCAATCCGGTGAGGTGTCACTTACCCAAGGCATTCCCATTTCGCAGGTGGCTGGCTTGGGCGATGATGTGAAAACCGATTTTGTTCCCATTCCCCGCAGCACCTACCTGCATTTAAATACGAAGAAGGGGGTGTTCGCGGATCCGGGGTTGCGGGCCCGCGTCGCAGAGGTGGTTGACCCGGGCACCGTGGTGAAGGATATTTACGAGGACCATGCGGAAAACCCCAAAGGGTCGCTTTTCGCACAAACCAGCGAGTGGGCGAAGAGTGTGGTGTCGAAGAATTCCCTGGCTGGCACCACCGAGCCGGAGCCGGACACGAAGATTAGGCTGGCAACCTGGAATTCCCGGCCGGAATTGCCGGAGGCCGCCACGGTTATTGCGGACCAGCTTCGCACCGCCGGTTTTGATGTGGAGGTTGTGGTCAAACCGTATAACGCCATCGAAAGCGCCATCTTGGGGGGAGATTTCGACGTGGTGTTGGGCAACCGCGGCTATGGGCTGGGGGCTGCGGACCCAGTGTCTTTCCTCATGAGCGACTATGGGTGTGATGGTAGCTATAACCTGTCACAGTACTGCAATGCGGATATTGATGCAGAGTTGCAGTCGGCCTCCGAGATTGCCGACCTTGACGAGCGGTACACCAAGGCGGCGGAGATCAGCGCGAAAATTGTTGCCGATAATGCGGTGATCCCCATTGCCCATGAAAATTCGGTGATTTCCACGAACAACCTCGATGGTATTGCCGTGGATACCTATGAGCGGAAACTGCTCACCAAGGACACCAAAATAGCCCAATAATATCCACCCAAGACCCCACGAAGCCCAAGAGCTCAAAAGTCATTGAGGGCAGTGGAGAAAGAACGGCCGACCGTGACTCAGACGCACCAATCATCCCAAACCCATCATCAGGCGGATTCGGAGCCGCGCCCAAATCTGGTTGTGCGGTTCCTCAGGCAGCTGGTATTCCCGGCATTACTGCTTCTAGTTAGTGCCTTTGTCACCGCAATCCTGCCGTTTTTAGACGGCAGTGACCTGGCGCATGCGGTGTTTCGGGCCCGCGAGGCCGAGCGGGAACCCGACCCGGAAGTGTTGGAGGCCATTCGCACCGAGCTTGATTTGCCCGACACCGCGGCTGACGGTGTGGCATCTTGGTTCGGCAAGGCACTTCATGGGGATTTCGGGGTGAGCTGGGTGGATCCATCACAGTCGGCGGCGCAGGTAGCGCTTTCGGGTTTCGGGGTGTCGATCACCATTGCGGCTACCTCCACGATTGTGGCGACGCTTATCGCCTTGCTGTTGGTGTGGCCGCGGATTCGGGCCGTGGTAGCGGGCAAAAAATCCCGCACCTCCCATATTTTAGGCATGGCGATTCTTGGGGCCCTCCCGGAATTTGTGCTGGCGGTCACCTTGCTGGTTGTGGTTGCGGTGCAGTGGAAACTGCTGCCAATCAGTGGGTTTTCCTCCCCCAGGCACATGATTCTGCCGGTGTTGTCGCTGGCTCTCCCGTCGTCGGGTCTGCTAGGCCGTATTTTGCTTATCACCATCGACCAGGTGGCACAGGAGGAGTGGGTGCGGGCGTGGCGGCTCAATGGGGTGGAGAAGCGCACCATATCCCTGGCGTTGGTGCAGCGAAGCATGGCGGTGTTATTACCGCAGATTGTGCTGTTTTTCGCCGGCACATTGGCGGCTACCTCACTGGTGGAAACCACGTTTAATATTCCGGGCCTGGGGCTTACCGGGGTGCAGGCGGCCCTGGATCGGAACATTCCGGTGTTGCAGGTGATTGTGTTGGTGGCTGTGGTGATTGGTCTTATAGCGGGTGGGCTGTCGCAGTGGCTGCGCCGCCGGCTCTTGGCGCCACTGCTTGATTCCGCCACGAGTTATTCTTCCCAGTTATCGCCGCAGCATAAGCCGCGGGGTGGTTGGCTGCTCATTGCGGTGCTTGTCCCGTTTGTCCTGCTGTTGATAATGGCGGTCGTCACCCCGGGTACCACAATTGATTCGGCCCATAAGTTGCTGCCACCGTCCATGGAGCATCCCCTGGGTACGGATCAGGTGGGTCGGGACTTGGTGACCCGCATTGCCCTGGGTATGGTGGTGAGCCTGGGGGTGGCGGTGCTAGTGACCGCCATCTGCGCAATCATTGGGTGCGCGTTGGGGTTGGCGGGCGCCTGGGTGGCCAAATTGGGGGATGCGTTAAACGCACTGCCTGCGGTATTCATTGGGGTGATTCTGGCCGGCGTGTTTGGGTCATCGCAGACCACCGCCGCCATTGCGGTGATGTGCGTGGGGTGGATTCCTCTGGCGGCACACACCGCTGCTGTGGTGGAGGAGGCGAAAACCACCGGGTTTTACCGGTGGGCCGAGCTGCAGGGTGCTGACCGGTGGCGGCTGTTGCGGGTGCACACGTGGCCAACCTTGTGGCCGGCTGTGGTGCGGCATGCCGCATCCCGGATTGCACATAATGCGTTGGCGCTGGTCAGCCTGGGCTTCTTGGGGCTTGGTGCCGCGCATGATTCCCCGAACTGGGGCAAGATTTTGTCCGAGTCGGTGAATTATGTGGACCGCGCCCCGTGGATGATGCTCGCCCCCACCATCTTCCTAATCCTGCTGGGGGTGGCGTCGGCCCTGACGACCGACACGAATCTCGCTTTGCGACGTCGTAACGCACCCTAGCCGAATAGCTGGACCGGGCTCACGATATCCGCCACGATCACGATGATGCCCACCCCGGCCAACAGTGCCGCCACGGCAACCGTCAATGGCATCAGCTTGTCGTAATTGACCGGCCCCATTGGCGCCAATCCCCGAAGCTTTCGAATAAAGTCACGCACGCGCTCGTAGAGGACAACGGCGATATGCCCACCGTCCAACGGCGGCAGCGGCACCAGGTTGAAGAACGCCAAGAAAAAGTTCAGGCTGGCCAGCAACAGGAAGAACATGGGCCAGGCGGAGTGCTCCGCCAATACCCCACCCACGTGGGAGGCCCCCACCACGCTGATCGGACCGTCGGCCTCCCGCTCGGCGCCGAAGATTGATGCGACGACACCAGGAAGTTTCGCCGGGAACGACGCCAAACCGTCCAGGGTTGCCGTCACCAGGGAGTCGGCAAACCCGGCGGTGGCCCCAATGCCCGCAACCGGCCCATAGGAGACGAAGAGTTCCAGCGGTTTACTGGTCACGCCAATGGCACCCACGGTGTGTTCCCGCCCGGTTTCGTCCAGCCGGCTCGCGGACTCCACAGCAACGGGCAGGTCAAGTTTCTGGTCGCCCCGTTCTACATGCAGCGTGATCGTTTGATTCGGACGGGTCTTCACATATTCACGTAATTGTTCGAACGATTCCAGGGAAGTGCTGTCCACCCCCACGATCCGGTCGCCCGCCTTCACCCCACCGGCGGCGGCAGGACCGCTACCAGTGCAGGGCGCCAAATTTTGGGCATCCAATTGCCGGGGGGCGACACACCCCACCTCCCCCACCACCGCCGTGGTGTCCGGGTTTTGATTCGGCAGCCCCGATGTGACCGCCAACCCGTAGAGGATGATGAGCGCGATCAATAGGTTCATGATAATGCCACCCAACAGCACAATAATACGCTGCCACCAGGGTTTATTGCGCATGGCACGGGGTTCGTCTTCGGGGTCAACCTCGTCCTGGTTGGTCATACCCACAATGTCACAGAACCCGCCGAGCGGGATGGCTTTCAGCCCGTAAACGGTTTCACCACGCTGAAACGAGAACACCTCAGGACCAAATCCCACAAAGAACCGGCGAACCTTCATGCCGTAATATCGGGCAGCAGTGAAGTGTCCCCATTCGTGCAAAGCAATGGTGAAGGCGATGCCTAAGGCAAAGAGAAGTACGCCGGTGAGATACGACATCATAACAGGTAGTGGTGATCCTTATCTTGTCTCAGTGGGTTATATCGATGTGGTCAGGTAACCATGCACACCCTACCCCTAGCGCATGATGGTGGCCAGGTAGCGGTCGGCCAGGCTCCGTGCCTCTTTCTCACACTCTAGAACCTCCATGATCGATTCTGGGGTTCTGGCGAAGGATTCGGCGTGGCTTAATATTTCTGACACGGTATCAACGATTTGGGGGAAGGCAATCCGGCCGGCAAGGAATTGGGCGGCGGCCTGCTCATTGGCTGCATTGTACACTGCCGGCAGCATGCCCCCATAGGTGGCAACCTGACGGGCCAATTGCACCGCGGGAAACGCCTCATTATCAACTGGCATGAATTCCCAGTTTGTGGTGGTAGCAGCGCTGAAATCCAGGGCAGGTTGGGCGCCGGGCACCCGGTACGGCCAGTGGAGGGCCAAGGCGATGGGAAGTTTCATGGACGGCGGGGATGCCTGAGCAATGGTGGCACCATCGGTGAAGGTCACCATGGAATGCACAATAGATTGGGGGTGTACGGTGACATCAATCCGTTCGGCGGGCACGTCGAAAAGCAGACTGGCTTCAATGAGCTCCAACCCTTTATTCACTAAGGTCGCGGAGTTGAGGGTGTTCATCTGCCCCATGGACCAGGTGGGGTGCGCGGCAGCCTGTTCGGGGGTTACATCCCACATTTGTTGCCGCGTCCAACCGCGGAATGGGCCGCCAGAAGCGGTAAGCACAATGCGATCAACCTCGGTTCTTGACCCGGAGCGCAAACATTGGGCCATGGCGGAGTGCTCGGAGTCAACGGGGATGATTTGGCCGGGTGCGGCGGATTCGGTGACGAGCGTACCCCCGGCGACGAGGGATTCTTTGTTGGCCAGGGCGAGGCTGGCGCCGACTTCGATGGTGGCCATGGTAGCGGCAAGCCCGAGGGATCCAACCAACGCATTGAGGACAGTGTCGCAGGGGACGGCTTTCACCAGGTCAGCGGCGGCGGTGGCACCGGTACGGACGGCACCACCGAGGGCTGCGGTGATAGTTTCGGCTGCTTGGGGGTCGGCGACAGCAATATGGTCGGGATTGAGCCGCAGAGCTTGGGCTTGGTCGATGATGAGTTGGGGGTTTCTGCCGGCGGCTGCGATGCCAACGACGTGGAATTTGTCGGGGTTGTCGGCGATGACTTGGAGTGCTTGGGTGCCAATGGATCCGGTGCTGCCGAGAATAATTACATGTTTGACCATATTTCCTATTGTTTCACTTTTGTTTTGGTTGTGGTTTTTATTTGTTGCTGTTTGGTTATTGCTGATGGGGTGGGGTGATTATGGATGAAGCCTGGTGGTCACGTTAGCGACACTAGCAGGCACTAGTTGGTGTAATAGTCAACTAAGGGTTACCCCCTATCGTGTACCTACTTTAGGTTGATTATTTTTCTTCCGGGGGTGATTTTGTGTGTTTACACTGGTCGTCTTTGATGGATGGGATGCTGTAATCATAATATGTGCTGCATTAATGTCGCTTTATGCCGGTAGTTGTGTAAAAATTAGGGGGAAATCTAGTTCATCACACATTCTCGCGTAGCTATGTTTTTTTCATTCAGTTGTGTTGATTCCCCCACACCATCAGCTTGCGCCGGATTGAGATAAGGAGAAGAACGTGGCCGGTTCTCATCATGAGATTGCCCCCGAAGTTCATAATGGTGTTTCCACCTTAGATGAGCCTTCCGCCGCTTGGGGTTGGCATCACATTGGTCAAAATGCGGTGCAGATTGCCGGTTGGATCAGCGTGTTTGTGTTGCTTGGGTATAATTTTGGCAACCATAAGGGGCATGTCGAGACCATTTTCTTGTTTGTGTTTGCGGCGTTGATTGCGGTTGGGCTGCTTATTCAGTTGTTTGAGCCAAAGGGTAAGCAGGCGCGGACACTAACGGCCCATAATAAGCCGGTAGGCCATGTCGAACCGGACTGGACATATTTGCAGGCTACCTGCACCGGCCCTTATGCGGAGCTGACGGATAAGGAATTGCGGGCTCTCAATATTGAGCCGTCGCGGGTTACGCATCTTCGGTCATTAGAGAAGTGATGCTATAGCTGACCGTCACGGTTTCGCTATTTATCGTGGTACTGCTCCCCTTATTGGGGGGCAGTTTTTATTAGGTAATTGGTTAAGAATTGATAACATAATTCCGGCAACAAGCAGGATAATTGCTTGGCTAATTGGGCTGGTAAATGGGTTTTTCAGAATCTGAAGGGGGTATTTACCAGGGGTTTTTTAGAGTTTTAAATAAATACTAAATATTAATTTTAGGGTTATTTTGGTCTAGACTTAAGGCCATCCCGAAGAGGGCTTCGGATTAGATACATTCGTTGAGAAGAGGTCTCATGTCCCATCATTCCCTACCAAAAAAGTGGCGGCGCAGTGCCGTCACGGTTGTCCTTGTTCCCAGCCTCATGTGCGGTGGTCACACGGTTGTTGCCCCCACCGCAGCGGCCGCACCGGCGAGCTCTGCGGGGAGCGTAGGCAGCAGCACAGGCAGCGCAGGATTACCGGGGATTCCCGATAACATCATCCGGGTGTTAGGCCCAGCATTGCCGATCGTGGCATTCCTTGCGACGGTCTTTGCTGCGGCAACCGCATTCTCCCGGTCCGGCTCCCACACCTCCCACAGCTCCAGCACCAGCACGAATCCCTCCCCCAGCGCTTCGGCTGGAGCTGCCGCCTCCAGCGAGTCGCAACAACCAACAACCCCCAGCACCAGTGTTGAAGCCCCCGCGCCTACCGCGTCGGAGCATCCGACCGTGACTGCCGAGGCGGCACGCCCCGTCCAAACGAATGGGACCACAAACCAAGGGTCAAAAACTGGTTCTTCCAGCTCCAATAATCGGGGTGCCGGCACCACCGGTGGGGCGTCGACAAGCACAGCCCCGTGGAAACCGGAGGCTGGGACGGAAGACACAAGCCAGCAAATCCAGCGGCTGCTTGATGAAATCAACAAACCCCGGATAGCGAAGCATCTACAGCCGGTGACGTTGGATACCGCGTTGAGCGCGAAGCAGCAGGCCCGGGCCGACGAGTTTTTAAAGAGCGGCGGTCGGGTGTTCGACGATTCGGGTTCCGTTGTGATTGTCAGCGGCGCGGACCCGGTGGAGTCCTACCAGAAAACCCTGAAAGAGCAGGATTATTTCCGCCAACTGGCGGAACGGCCGGATGTCACCAAGGTGGGTATTGGCCTGGCCGGCAACGAGGACGGTTCCTGGTGGGGTGGCTTCGTGCACTTCCAGTCGGAGGGCGAGGCACTGTCAACCAATGAGCAGCGCATGACGAAGCTGGTGGAAAAGCTCAATGCGGCACGGGCCGCCCGGGGTGCCGGGGCGCTGCAGTTGGCTCCCGCGTTCAACCCGGAGGAACAGCAATGGGCCCAGCACATGAAGGACCAAAATAAGGCCTATTACCAGGGCTATTTCCGGGCTGTGGGCCGTAACCGTGACCCGCTGGCCGTGGTGGATTCGTGGGACACCCCAGGTTTCCGGGAAATTCTCACCGGGAAGAAATACACGCATGTGGCGATCGGCCTGGTGCAAAGCGGCAATGAATGGTTCGTGTCGGCACGGCCGCTCACTGCCGGCCAAATAGCCAGCGACCAGCAGCGTATCGACACCATTGTGCGGCAGATTAATGCGGAGCGGGCGAAGAAAAACCTCGCCGCGCTCACTCTTGATGCTAAGTTGAGCGCCAGCATGCAAAGCAATGCCGAGAAGTTCAGCCGAAGTCAGCGGGTGTCCTTCCCCCTGCCGCGGCGGGTGGTGCTTGACCTGACAGCTGACCCCACCGAGTCTGTGTCCACATGGTTGGGAGACAAAGACAGCCACGACGTCATCATGAATCCGAAGGCCACCAAGGTGGGGGTGGCGCTGGCGCAGAATAATGGACTGTTCGGCGTCGCAGGAATCATCAACTAGGCGGTAGCGTGGTTTTCGGCGGCGAGCTGCCCGCAGGCGGCGGCGATTTCCTGCCCCTTCGTGTCCCGAACGGTGCAGGTCACCCCCTGGGCAATGACCCGGCGCACGAACTCCGCCTGCTGTTCCCGCGGCGAGGCATCCCACTTCGACCCTGGGGTCGGATTCAGCGGAATGAGATTCACATGGGCTTTCGACCCCAGGGCCTTGTGCAGCTTTTTACCCAACAGATCGGCCCGCCATCCTTGATCATTAATGTCACGGATGAGGGCGTATTCAATGGAGACCCGCCGGCCAGACCGGTCCGCGTAATAGGCGGCGGCGTCCAGCACTTCAGCCACGGACCAGCGGTTATTCACCGGAACCAGGGTGTCTCGAAGCTCATCGTCGGGGGTGTGCAAGGAAACCGCCAAGGTGACCGAGAGGTTTTCGTCGGCAAGCTTGCGGATCATCGGGGCCATCCCCACCGTCGATACAGTCACATTGCGTTGCGATATCCCAAACCCTTGGGGCACGGGAGCGGTGATTTGCCGCACCGCGGACACCACCCGCTTATAGTTCGCTAACGGCTCCCCCATGCCCATGAACACAATGTTCGAGAGCCGACTTCCCTCGGCCACCATGGTGCGGGCCGCCGACCGAACCTGGTCGATGATTTCCCCGGTGGAAAGGTTACGGTCCAACCCCGCCTGACCGGTGGCACAGAACGGGCAGGCCATGCCGCACCCCGCCTGGGAGGAAATGCACAAGGTGGCGCGGTTGGGGTAGCGCATGAGCACGGATTCCAGCAGGGTTCCGTCATGCAACCGCCATAGGGTTTTGTGGGTTTCCCCATCATCCGCCGTCACTTGCCGCACCGGGGTCATGAGCGTGGGAAATAATGCCTCGGCAACGGTCTCTCGAACCGCGGCGGGCAGGTCCGTCATGGTGCGCGGATCGGCCTCTAGCCGGCCATAGTAGTGTTTGGCCAGCTGGTTGGCCCGAAATTTCGGCAGGCCTAAATCCGCCAGGGCCGCAATCCGCTGGTCTGGGGTGAGGTCGGCGAAGTGTTTCGGCGGCATGGCGCGCCGGGGGGTGGAAAAATTCAAGGGGATGGGTGTAGGCATAACCCACACATCATGCCATGTTTTCTTCACCACGTCGATTCGACATAGCAGCACTGATTCCATTGCGGTTATCCAGCATGGCTTTGCGACGCCCACGGCTCAGATATGCAGACGCGTAGAAAATCACATACCTGCACTATGAGGAAACCGTATCCTAGAAGAATTGTGTTCCTGCGGTAACTACAGTTGAATAAGGCTATGGCTAAAGACCCCATGAACAATCCCACACATTCTGATGTGTCATCTGAACCGCTAGAAAGCTCAACAAAGTCGGGCGCCTCGAACTCCCGCACCCCGACCACCTCGGCGAAAGCCCACGACCTGGGTGATGCTGCCAAGCAATCCCCTGCGGCCTCTGGTTCCCCGACCGCCCCGGTGCACCCGACCGCGGACACCGCACCCCGCACGACGACTAAAAAACCTGCTAAGAAATCTGCCGAATCTCCCGCAACGCCTGCACATCCGGTGAAGGGATCCTTCGCTGGTGGCACTTGGATCGCCCTGATCGCCGGCGCACTGCTGCTCATTGTGCTGCTGGTGTTTATCATGCAAAACCAGAATCAAGTGGATTTGGTGCTGTTTGCCTGGAATTTCCGGTTCCCGGCCGGGATCGGTTTCTTGTTAGCCGCCATCGGTGGGGCGCTCATTATGGCGTTAGTGGGTGGTGTGCGGATGTTCCAGCTGCGCCGCCAAATCATTAAAACCAACAAGAACCTTGTCGAAGTCGCCAGCCTTGCCCGCGCCACCGACGAAGAGTCCGGTAAGGAAATCACCCGATAAGCTGCTCCGGTGCCCCAACGATTCGGGGCGCCGGGCTGGCAGTTCAAGCCTATTAAGGGCCCATACTGTGGCCGGCTACTCCCCCATGCCAGTGCAAGCATGGGGCCACCGGCAATAATTTTTGCTGGCGGCGCCCCCGCCATGAATGTTCCCGCTATAGTGCAATGACCGAAAGCACCAGCCAGGTCACCATGGCTGAGGGCAGCATGCCGTCGAGTCGATCCATGACTCCCCCATGCCCAGGGACCATGTTGGACATGTCCTTGATCCCTAATTCTCGTTTGAATTGGGACTCCAATAGGTCGCCCAGGGTGGCGCACACCGCCAGCCCGAACCCTAAAAGTACTCCCCACCACCAGTCGTAATACAGGAGGTTGCCCACCATGAGCGCCCCCACCACGGCACTGGAAATGGTGGATCCGGCGAAGCCTTCCCAGGATTTTTTGGGGCTGACTGTGGGCGCCATGGGGTGGGATCCGAACATTACCCCGGCAATGTATCCGCCGGTGTCGGAGGCGATGACGCACAGCATGAATGTGATGATGAACATGGATCCGGGCACGTCGTCATGCCCGCGCAGCAAACTCATCATGGCGGCGAAACTGCCGAACAGGGGAATCCACGTCAGTATAAACACTCCCATGGAGGTGTCACGCACATAATTTTTCGGCCCTTGCTTCCCCTGTTTTTCCGACTGGTCCGGCTGGGAAGGTGCCCCAGAATCTGAGCCCTGCTGCGGCTGCGGGTGGCGTTGTTCCGCGGCTGGCCCGGCGTAAAACAGTCGGGAAAACATGAGCAGCAGCACGGCAGCAACAAAGCCGGACACCAACCCGGTCGTGCCGAACGGCCACGAAAGCCACAGCATCAATTGTCCACCGAAAAGCAGGCACCAGCGTTGCACCACATAACCGGCCTCGGTGACTCGGGTGATGACTTCCCACTGCCCTAACAATATGGCGAGCGCCACCAGCGGGTACCAGCCGAAGGGGATGACGAAGATAGCGAGAAGCACGATGGTAAACAGACCAATGCCCACCGGAATGGCGGCCTTCAAATCACGGCCGGCCGAATTTTTGGGCTTGGGTATATGGGGTGGGGTTTTCTTCATCGTGCTCCACGTCTATTGGGATATGGCTCATAACCCGCTGGGGTTTGGCGTTGGTGCTGTGTGGCGGCTACCGCCATGGGCAAAGGGTTTCTAGCAAAGAATCCCCAGGATTGTGTGCTCATCCCTGGGGATCACGCATGCAATAATTATGCAGCAATCATGCGGTAATACATGGTTACAGCAGGTAAGCGTAAGCAGTTCATCACGCTTACCTGTACTTACACTTCCATGAGTTCCGCTTCTTTTTTCTGCACCACTTCATCGACGGCGGCCACATATTTTTGGGTGATCTTATCAAGCTCTTTTTCGGCGGCCTGCACTTCGTCTTCACCAGCATCGCCATCCTTGTTGATTTTCTTCAGCTGGTCCATGCCCTTGCGGCGCACATTGCGGATGGCGATTTTACCGTCCTCACCTTTGGACTTGGCGAGCTTTACCATGTCGCGGCGGCGTTCCTCGGTCAGCTGGGGGATGGTCACGCGCAGCACCTGACCGTCGTTGGTGGGGTTCACACCCAGGTCCGAGTTGCGGATAGCGTTTTCGATCACGCCCATCATGGACATTTCGTAGGGTTTAATGAGCATCATGCGGGCTTCAGGCACCGACACTGTGGCCATTTGGGTGATGGGGGTGGGCACGCCATAATAATCGGCAACCACCGCGTTGAACATGGCGGGGTTGGCCCGGCCGGTGCGAATGGTGGTGAGTTCTTCGCGGGTGCGGTCCACGGTGGTACTCATGTGTTCTTCGCATTCCAGCAAAATTTCGTCGATCATGGTGAATTCCTTTATATGAGGCAGGTTGAAATGGGCAGGTTGACGTGTGTCTTCCTTCATTTAGGCTAGCAACAAGCGGTAGGCAAGCAGAAATTATCGCAGCCCACTTGAGCCATAAGATTTGCTACGCCCTTGTGCTTGTTGACGCTTACCGGTCGGCTAGGATTGCACCAGTGTGCCGATCTGCGCCCCCGAGCAGGCTCGGGCAATGTTGCCTTCTTCCAAAAGATTGAACACAAGAATCGGCATGTTATTGTCCATGCACAGCGAAAACGCCGTGGCGTCGGCCACCCGCAGGCCCCGTTCGATAACTTCCCGCGGTGTGATGTCGGAGAAAAATTCCGCATCCGGGTTGGTGCGGGGATCGTCGGAGTACACGCCATCGACGGCTTTGGCCATGAGCAGTACTTCACAGTCGATTTCCAGGGCGCGTTGCGCCGCGGTGGTGTCGGTGGAAAAGTACGGCATGCCCATGCCGGCGCCGAAAATGACCACGCGTCCTTTTTCCAGGTGGCGTTTCGCTCGCAGCGGCAGGTAGGGTTCAGCCACCTGTGCCATGTTGATGGCGGTTTGTACCCGGCAGTCTATGCCTTCTTGCTCTAGGAAGTCTTGCAGCGCCAAACAGTTCATGACCGTGCCGAGCATGCCCATGTAGTCCGACCGGTTCCGATCCAACCCGCGTTGTTGCAATTGTGCGCCGCGGAAGAAGTTACCGCCGCCAATAACAACCGCTACCTGCACCCCATCGCGGGCCACGCTGGCTATCTGCCGTGCCACATTAGAAACCACATCGGGGTCAATACCTACCGACCCGCCGCCGAACATTTCACCTCCCAGTTTCAGCATTACACGTTGGTAACCACCGGAGCGTTTGGTGAGATTATCGGTCATTGGTGTATCTATACCTTCCCATTGCTATGAGCTTGTCGACGACCCCAAAGTCTACCCGCTATAGGGGCACATTACCCACATGCTGCGCCGGCTTGAGTCGTCGAAAAGTGAAAAAATACCCCCATGTAGTGCATGGGGGTGGTGGTGTCGACGCTTAGCTTTGGCCGACTTCGAACCGAACGAACCCGGTCAGGGTTGCACCGGCGGCATCCATGAGCTGCTTCACGGACTTCTTGCCGTCAGCAACCGACGGCTGTTCCAGCAGCACGATGTCCTTGTAGAAGCCGTTCAGGCGCCCCTCAACGATCTTCGGAATGGCCTGCTCGGGCTTGCCTTCCTGGCGGGTGATTTCTTCCGCAATGGCACGCTCCTTGTCCACAACCTCGGCCGGGACGTCTTCGCGGGTCAGGTAGCGGGCCTTCAGGGCGGCAACCTGCAGTGCGGCATTGTGGGCGGCAGCCTCGGCGTCGGCACCGTCGCCCTTGTAGGCCACGAGCACGCCCACTGCGGGGGGCAGGCCGGCGGCACGCTGGTGCAGGTACACGGACACGTGATCGCCTTCGAGGGTGGCGACGCGACGCAGCTGCATTTTCTCGCCAATCTTGGCGGACAACTCCAGGATTGCCTCGCCGGCGGGCTTGCCATCAACCTCAACAGCAGCCAGCTCTTCCGGGGTGTTGGCCTTGGCCGCTGCGGCAGCGTCGGCGACTTTCTGGGCGAATTCAATGAATTCGGCGCTCTTAGCCACGAAGTCGGTTTCGGCGTTGACTTCAACCAGGGTGGTGCCGGACACAGCAACCAAACCTTCTAGGGCATTGCGCTCGGCGCGCTTGCCCACGTCTTTAGCGCCTTTGATGCGCAGGATTTCGACGGCCTTGTCAAAGTCACCATCGGTCTCGACCAATGCTTTCTTGCAGTCACTCATGCCGGCGCCGGTGACCTCGCGGAGCTTCTTAACATCTGCTGCGGTGAAATTCGCCATGGTAGGGGCGATCCTCCTCGGTAAATGGGGATGGGAAAATTATGGGGTATGGGCATTGAAGCCCTCAACAACAATGTCGTGATGAGGGCTTCGCGGCTTATCTTACCGAATATTATTCGGCGGGGGTTGCCTTGTCCTCGGTAGCTTTCGCTTCGGCGGCGACCTCAGCGGGGGCCTCAACCTTAGCTGCAACCTCGGCAGGTGCTTCAACCTTGGCGGCCACCTCGGCGGGTGCCTCGACCTTGGCGGCAACCTCAACGGCTTCTTCCCGCTGCGAATCGCCGGCAGCATCCTTGGCGGCGGCCAAAGCGCGCTCTTCCCGAGCCTTCTTGCCTTCGATCACGGCAGCGGAGATCACGCGGGTCAGCACGGCAATGGAACGAATAGCATCGTCGTTGCCGGGAACCGGGTAGTTGACCACATCGGGGTCGCAGTTGGTGTCAAGAATGGCCACCACGGGAATGTTCAGCTTGTGTGCCTCATTGACGGCAATGTGTTCCTTGTTGGTGTCGACAACCCACAGGGCAGACGGAACCTTATGCATCTCGGCAATGCCGCCGAGCACCCGCTCCAGCTTGGTGCGTTCCCGGGTCAGCATGAGGATTTCCTTCTTGGTGCGACCCTCAAAACCGCCCTCGGACTCCATTGCCTGCAATTCCTTCATGCGGTGCAGACGCTTCGACACGGTCTGGAAGTTGGTGAGCATGCCACCCAACCACCGGTGGTTCACATAAGGCATGCCAATACGCTTGGCCTCTTCCTGGATGGGTTCCTGGGCCTGCTTCTTGGTGCCAACATACAAAATGGTGCCGCCGTGGGCGACGGTTTCCTTGACGAACTCGAAAGCCTCATCAATGTAGGTGAGGGTTTGTTGCAGGTCAATGATGTAGATGCCGTTGCGTTCGGTGAAGATGAAGCGGCGCATCTTCGGGTTCCAACGGCGGGTCTGGTGGCCGAAGTGCACACCAGAGTCCAGAAGCTCGCGCATGGTAACAACTGCCATGATGCTTCCTTTCTGCATTTTCAAGAGTTTTGGTTATGGAAATCGTGTGGGTTTTGCCCACACCCTAGCGACCAACACCGCCTGAAACACCACAATGATGTGGACCGCGTTTCGAGGATTTCGGCACCGTTAGCCCCCACCATGATTCCCCTTGGGGGAAGATGAGAGCGCGGGTTCGTGATCGCGCGTATTTTTCTTGGTACATGCGTCGGGGTTGCCACGGGGGTACCGTGGCCACGAATGACACACCACCAGCGAGTCATCGTAGTCTTTTCTCCCCACGAAAACAAATGTGTACCGCCAGCTATATTGAGCTTTACGACGCCCCGGCGCCGCACACCCTCATACCCCCACCGTAAAGTTATCCACAGGCCCACGCCACAGGCGCACCAAAAGCATACTTCTGCCCCACCTGTACCGGTTTCCACAGGCGGTTTTCCGGTCGCTGGCGGTGGCGTCAAAACCAAGGTGAGCCTGGAGGCATGACCCCGCAACACATGACCTTTGATGGGACGCACCTGGCCACCGTACGATGCTGCCGATTGCTCCCACCGTTTCTCTTCCTGCTGTTCATAGTCGCACTCATGGTGGTGGCCACTCCCCCACCTGCCGCCGCTGAGCCCGGCCGCCCACAAGTCACACGACCCACGCATCCTGCCTCACCACACACTGACCGCCCCACGGGGTTCACCAATCCGGTGACCCGCCTGCCTAGGCCCAATCGTGTACTGCGTCCCTTTAACAAACCGGCGAAAAACTGGCTGCCCGGGCACCGTGGCGTGGACCTGGAGGCCGCCCCCACCGACCCGATTTATGCCGCGGGTGACGGAACCGTCATCTATGCTGGGACGCTGGCCGGCATCCCCACCGTCTCAATCGAACACCCAGGCGGATTGCGCACCACGTACCAGCCGGTGCTGCCCCTCGTCGCGGTGGGCGACACCGTGACCAGGCAGCAACCCATTGGCACGCTCGCGCCGGGCGGCACCCACGGCTACCCGGGATTGCAGTGGGGCGCCAAATTCGGGGCGGACGACTACATCAACCCGTTGAGCCTGTTGCCGGCACCGGTGATTCGCCTCAAGCCCCCACCGAGCGCCTAGGCCCGAGGATGCGCCTGGTTATATGCCTGCTTTAACCGGTTGGTACTCACGTGGGTATAGATCTGGGTGGTTTGCAGCGAGGAATGGCCGAGGAGTTCCTGCACGACCCGCAGGTCGGCGCCACCATCGAGCATGTGTGTTGCCGCGCTGTGCCGCAGGGAGTGCGGGCCCAGACCGTCAACGCCGAGTTGTTTGCCAGCCCGCGCCACCACGGTGCGCACCATTCGAGGATCAATCCGTCCGCCCCGGGCCCCGAGAAATAGGGCGTTGTGGGCCGGCTTTTTCGGGTTGAGCAGGTGGAGGCGGCCATGGTCACGCCAGGCCTTGAGCGCGGAAGCTGCGGGATCCCCAAAGGGGACAACCCGTTGTTTATTCCCCTTCCCGGTGACTTTGACGGTGTTTCGGGAATAGTTCACGTCCGCAAGATCAATGCCGCAGAGCTCGGACACCCGGATGCCGGTCGCGTATAGAAGTTCCAGCATGGCGGTGTCCCGCAAATATTCCGGTTCCGTGGTCGCTTGCGACGACACCATCAGGGTTTCGGCGGCGGTAGGTGTGACCACTGTGGGCAGCGACCGGCCCGACTTGGGCACCGCCAGGCGGGCCGCCACATTGGTGTCGAGGTAGCCTTGGCGCTCACACCAGGTGCTGAAACTCCGGGCCGCGGCCGCCCGGCGCGCAATGGTGGCGCGGGATTTGCCGGCATCGACGGCGGCACCAAGCCAGGCCCGAAGATTCGCCAGAGTGAAGTCTTCGAATGTGTGTGCGTGTTGACAGAAGTCGGTGAGGTCGCTGCGGTAGCCGGCAACAGTGGCTGGGGAACGCCCCACGACCAGGTGAAGGTGTTCGGCAAAATCGGCGATGGCTTCCTGTAGCTGCGTCGATGCTGCTGGCTCCGGCGCATTGGTTGGTGTTGTTTGGTTTTGTGTTGGAAATGACGAAAACGGAGCACCCGTGTGTGGTTGCTCCGTTTTCGTATCTGACTCACCCATAGTGCATAACCCTAGTGCCTGGGATGCCTTGTTGAGGGGATCACCGCGGCTTTTCTCGTCTTAAAGAACCAGCCCTGAACTTCAAGAAGAGATTTACTTAGGCTTGCCTATCCCACTTTAAAGTGCGTCGTTCGTTTATGCAACCCTTACCTCAAACTTTTTATGGATTTGGCCGCCATGGGACGCACCCAAAACCGTAAACATCAAGGAAAACCGGTGGTGACCAGCAGTACAACAACCGCCACACCAATATATGACTTATGCCACAATCATGGTAGATCGGAAGAGCGGTTCAGCAGG
>CAJZGD010000015.1 GCA_915275065.1 uncultured Corynebacterium sp.
CCCCATAGCGGTGGCGGCCGCCAATCCGGGCCACCACCTGGTTAGCGATGTCGTCCGTGACTTGTTTGGGTAGTGAGCTGCTTGTGGTGGCGCCTTCAATGGTGAGCCCTTTGGCGACAAGAGTTTTGAGGAATTGGGTGCTGACTTTGCTGACTTGGCTGTCCTGGTTGTAGTAAAAAATATCGGTTGCCGTGGTGTCCATCGTGTAAAGTTTCCCTTCCGGTAGGCGTCGTTAAGCGACCATAGTAGGTTCTAAAATTGTCAGTATAATCACATTTCCCCGGGTTTTTTGTAGATAAACTGACATTCCAATGCGGCTTTTTTATTCATAAGCGTTAAGCTATGGTGCAGACATTCCCCGATTCCGTTATGCAGGAGCAATTTTTTTCATGAGCGATTCGCATCATCTTCCTGAGCTCAAAGATGCCGTCCGCAGCCATGTGCGCGCGGTGGCCGGCATGAGCCCCACATCCGCTACCAATTGGAAATTCTGGTATGGGCTTTCCGACGCGGTCATGGAACAATTGGCCGACAAATGGGAGGCAACTACCAAAGCCTATGACGCTACCCGGCAACAGCACTATTTCTCTGCCGAGTTTTTGATGGGCCGAGCATTGCTCAATAACCTCACCAATCTTGGGTTGGTGGAGCAGTCCGAACAAGCGGTGCGCGACAATGGGCATGAGCTGTCCGACGTGCTTGACGCCGAGAATGACGCAGCTCTGGGCAATGGTGGCTTGGGCCGCCTGGCAGCATGCTTCTTGGACTCCGCCGTCACCCAGGACTATCCGGTCACCGGCTACGGCATCCTCTACCGCTACGGCCTCTTCAAACAAATTTTCGATAATGGGTTCCAGACGGAACAGCCCGACGCCTGGCGGGAAAACGGCTACCCCTTCGTGGTGCGCCGCGAACACCAACAACGCATCGTCACCTTCGACGACATGGTGGTACGCGCCACTCCCTACGACATGCCCATCACCGGCTACGGCACCGACAATGTGGGCACGCTGCGGCTATGGAAGGCCGAGCCCCTGGCCGAATTCGACTACGACGCCTTCAACTCGCAACGGTTCACCGACGCCATCGTCGAACGCGAAGCCGTCATGGACCTGTGCCGCGTGCTCTACCCCAACGACACCACCTATGCCGGCAAGGTGCTGCGGGTGCGGCAGCAATACTTCTTCGTGTCCGCCTCGTTGCAGGCAATGATCGCCAACTATGTCGAACAGCACGGCAAGGATCTGCGTGACTTCGGCAAATATAATTGCATCCAATTGAACGACACTCACCCGGTGTTGGCCATCCCAGAGCTCATGCGCCTGCTGCTCGACGAGCACCACATGGGTTGGGAGGACGCCTGGAACGTGGTCACGGAAACCTTCGCCTACACCAACCACACGGTGCTGGCCGAGGCTTTAGAGCAGTGGAATTGCTCCATTTTCCAACAGCTATTCCACCGCGTGTTTGAAATCACCGTGGAGATTGACCGCCGCTTCCGGCAGGAAATGTGGGCCATGGGCCTGGATGAGGCACAGATCAACTACATGGCGCCGATCAGCAACGGTGTGGTGCACATGGCCTGGTTGGCCTGCTATGCTTCCTACTCCATCAACGGTGTAGCAGCGCTACACACCGACATCATTAAGGCGGACACGCTCAAGGAGTGGCACGCCATTTGGCCGGAAAAGTTCAACAACAAAACCAACGGTGTGACTCCCCGCCGGTGGTTGAAGATGTGCAACCCACGGCTTTCCGACCTGCTCACCCGCCTACTGGGTTCGGATGCGTGGGTGACCAACCTAGATGAGCTACAGAAGCTGCGCCACTACAGTGACGATGATGCCGTCATGCAGGAACTGTTGGACATCAAGGACGCCAATAAGGTAGACTTCGCCGCCTGGATCAAGGAACGCCAGGGCATTGAGGTGGATCACTCCTCCATCTTTGACGTGCAAATCAAACGCCTCCACGAATACAAGCGGCAGCTCATGAATGCCCTCTATGTGCTGGATTTGTATTTCCGCATCAAGGAGGATGGGGAACGCGACGTGCCGCCGCGCACCATCATTTTCGGCGCCAAGGCCGCCCCCGGCTATGTGCGGGCCAAGGCAATCATCAAGCTGATTAATGAGATTGCCAACCTGGTCAATAACGACCCGGATGTCAACCAGATCCTGCGGGTGGTGTTTGTGGAAAACTATAATGTTTCCCCCGCCGAGCACATCATTCCGGCCGCGGATGTTTCCGAGCAGATTTCCACCGCCGGTAAGGAAGCATCCGGCACCTCAAACATGAAGTTCATGATGAACGGTGCGGTGACCCTGGGCACGCTTGACGGCGCCAATGTGGAAATCCTAGAGGCCGTGGGCGACGAAAACGCCTACATTTTCGGCGCCAAGGTGGAGGAACTGCCAGAGCTGCGCACCACTTATAATCCGTGGGATGCGTACGGTTCGGTGCCCGGTCTCAAGCGTGCCCTCGATTCGCTTATCGACGGTCACCTCTCGGACAATAACTCCGGCTGGTTCCATGACCTGCGGGTATCCCTGCTGGACCGGGGTGGTTGGGAATCCCCCGACATGTATTATGTTTTGGGTGATTTCGCCGCCTACCGGGAGGCCCGGGACAAGATGGCCGCCGACTATTATGCGGACCGGCTGCATTGGGCTCGCATGTGCTGGGTGAACATTTGCGAATCTGGTCGGTTCTCCTCCGACCGGACGATCAACGACTACGCCCGTGAGGTGTGGAAGATCAATCCCACTAAAATCTAGCGGTCAATGATAAATCCCCCTCATGAAACCATGAGGGGGATTACTTGTATTAGGCCTAGCTAGTGGTTACTTGTCTTCTTCGGCTTTTTCTGCCTTCGCTGCATTAGCCTTGGCGCGCTGCAGGTTGGCCTCGGCCTCTTCCAGGCTCTTGGCGTGTTCCGCGGCAGCCAACACCTCCGGCGGGGCGATGGTTTCTTCACCCAAGAGGTGGACGTGAATCATGTTGGTGTTACCGGAGATTCCGGGCGGGGTACCGGCCACAACCACCATCATGTCATCCTGGTTGTACTGTTCCATGGCCAACAACTGGTCGTCAATCTCGGCGAGCATATCGTCGGTGGATGGCATGGTCGGGGTGAGGAAGGTTTGGGCACCCCACGTCAACGCAAGCTGGCTGCGAACCGCCTGGTAGGGGGTGAACACCAGGAGCGGCAGCCGGGAACGTAGGCGAGCCACCCGCTTGGCGGTGTCGCCGGAGGAGGTGAAGGACACCAGTGCCTTGGCGTTGAGCCGCTCGGCAATGTCACGGGCAGAGTAGGAAATCACGCCCCGCTTGGTGCGCGGAATGTGAGCCAGCTCTGGCACCTTACCGTCGGTTTCGGCGGAGGTCACGATGCGGGACATGGTGCGCACCACATTATGCGGGTCCACGCCGACGGAGGTTTCCCCAGACAGCATGACCGCGTCCGCACCGTCAAGGACGGCATTGGCCACGTCGGAAGCCTCGGCCCGGGTGGGGCGGGAGTTTTCGATCATGGAATCCAACATTTGGGTGGCCACAATCACCGGCTTGGCGTTTTCCCGGGCGATTTGGATGGCACGTTTTTGCACCAACGGCACCTGCTCCAGCGGGCATTCCACACCTAGGTCGCCGCGGGCCACCATGATGCCGTCGAAGGCAAGAATGATGGATTCCAGGGCCTCGACAGCCTCCGGCTTTTCCAGCTTGGCGATCACCGGAACCCGGCGACCCTCCTCATCCATGATCTGGTGCACCAGCTCCACGTCCTGCGGGGAGCGGACGAAGGACAGGGCAATGAAGTCCACACCCAGTTTCAGGCCGAAGCGTAGATCTTCGATGTCTTTTTCACTCAGAGCCGGCACGGAAATATCCATGCCGGGGAGGGACACGCCCTTGTTGTTCGAAACCGGGCCGCCCTCGACAACTTCACACACCACATCGTTGCCGTCGACTTCTTTACAAACGAGCGCCACCTTGCCGTCGTCAACCAGCAGCCGGTCGCCGGGCTTGGCGTCCTTGGCCAGATTCTTGTAGGTGGTAGACACGCGGTCGTGGGTGCCTTCAATGTCATCGACGGTGATACGGACCTCTTCCCCATCGGCCCAGAAGGTGGCACCCTCGGCAAACCGGCCGAGGCGAATCTTGGGGCCTTGTAGGTCGCCCAGCACACCCACGGCACGGCCGGTGGCATCGGTGGCTTCCCGCACCCATCGATAGTTCTGCTCATGATCGGCGTGATCCCCATGGGAGAAATTCATTCGGGCGACATCCATGCCGTCTTGCACCAGGCGCAGAATGCCTTCCTGGCTGGCGACGGCCGGCCCCAATGTACAAACAATTTTTGTGCGACGTTCCATGCCTTAAACAGTAATCTTCTGCTCGCAGTTCTGCGAGTACGACTAGGGAAAAACCCAGGTTTTTTGCTGTGTTTCACACTATTAAACAATTGAGGTGGACGAAACAGACCAACCAAACAGACATGACCAGGCACATCCCAACAAAATTGGTTGAACGCGATTTGTGTCACATTCTCGCTATTTTTCGGCCGGTTCCGGCTCTGAGCTCGTCGACAAGCTCCCGCCACGCACCTCATCTTGCGTTTCTCGACCGCGTTTGAGCAGGAAAAACACCACAACCGCGATGATAAACACCACGATCGACACAATGAAGTTAATACGCAGCCCAAACACCATGGTCGCCGGGTCGGTCCGCATCGACTCAATGACCGTACGCCCCAGCGTGTACCCGGCCACATACAGGGCAAACACCCGACCGTGCCCCAAACGGAACTTGCGATCCACCAGAATCAGGAATCCAAAAACCAGCACATTCCACAACAGCTCATATAGGAATGTGGGATGCACCACCTGCAAGACCTCGCCAGTCGAATGCCCGGTCACCGGGGCGTAATTACCCAGCTCATCCACCCGATTGAAAATCTTCAGCCCCCACGGGACCGTGGTTTCCGCACCGAATAACTCCTGGTTAAACCAGTTACCCAACCGGCCGATCGCCTGCGCCAACACCACGGCCGGCGCCAATGCGTCCGCAAACGGGGCAAAGGGAATCTTCTTAAACCGCAGGTAGGCGTACACGCTCACGGTGCCCAACACCACCGCACCCCAAATACCCAAACCCCCATTGGTGATTTTCAACGCATCCACCGGATCACAGGTGCTGCAAAAATATTTATCGTAATCGGTCATCACATGGTACAGCCGACCACCAATAATGCCCGTGGGGACCGCCACAATGGCCGCATCCAACACGATTTCCCGCTCGCCACCGCGGGCCGCATATCGTTTCTGGCCGATCCACAACGCCACAATAATGCCCGCAATAATGCACAGCGCATAGGCGCGAATGGGAACCGGGCCGAGATACCACACACCCTGCGACGGCGAGGGAATGAGGGCAAGAATTGTTTCAGTCACAAACAGCTCCTTCACTTGTTAACAACCACAATGATGGTAACAAGTGCCCAAAAACTGAAAAACCGCCGCTAACGCCGAGGACAGGCGGGATGCTGTGCCGCGGCAGCCAACGACCGTGTGACAGATCGCACGGATTCGCCGGTCATCAATGGTTGCCCCACCACCACCGCATCAGCCCCACGGGCGGCAAACTCGTACAGCTCCGACGCATACCGCACCCCCGAAAGTGCGATCTTGACGACGGTGGCTGGCAGCCCCGGCGCGATTTCTGAAAACGCGATCCTACCCTGGGCAACGGTCTGAAAATCCCGGGAATTGACCCCAATGATGGTGGCACCGGCCCGCATGGCCCGATCCGCCTCCTCGGGGTTGCGAATCTCAACTAGGGCCTGCATCCCTAAGGATTCCACCCTATCGAGCAGGGATTCCAATTGGGCCTGGCCCAGGGTGTCTACCCGCAGGGGAATCATGTCGGCGCCGAAATAGCGGGCCTCGTGGATTTGGTAGGGTTCGACAATGAGATCCCGGCAGAGTATGGGAACACCTACCGCATGTCTCACGGCAGCCATTTCGGCGAGTGAACTATGGAACCGTAGCTGTTCGGTGTGGCAGGCGATGAGTGCGGCGCCGCTTTGTTCAAAGGCCTGTGCGAGACGTACGGGATCGAGGGGGGTGGTGTGTATATGGAGTTCGGGCGTGGGGTGTTTCACCTCTGCTATGAGTTTGCACCCGGGTTGCAGCAAAGCGGAACGAGCATCGCGGGGCGGCTCACAGTCGTGGGATTGTGCCTTGATGGCGCGGAAAGGCACAACTGATTCTCGTGCGGCAACGTTTTCCCGCACGCCCGCGATGATGGCATCGAAAACCGTAGTCACGAAAGAACCCACCAATCTTGTTTGTCGGCTGTGTCTGGTGTTCCAACAGTTTTAGGCTAACGCGTCAAAGTGCCAGTTCTAAAATTCGGTGGGTGCACCTCAAGAATCAATGAAAGGTTAAAGAAAATACTAATCTTGTCGCGCTTTTGGATGTTTACCCAGGTGATGGGTGATTATTATTGGGACTTGTGATGCATTTGTGATTTATTGGCGGATTCGTCGGTGGGGTCATTGATGGGGTCGGCTGCGGAGGTATCGTCGGTGGGGTCGATATCGGCGTCGATGGCGTCCCAGAGCACTCGGCCGGAATCCGGCTCTGCCGCCAGTTCTGCGGCGATATGCGCGGTCCGACGCTGTTTGCGCTCGTATTGTGTGCGTTTAGGCCCGTCAGCCCCGGGATACGCTGCGAGGATCACCCCACCGACCAGTCCTATGGCTGCGCCAACAAGCGCCAGGATGACGGGGGGTGTGTTCACGTCGATCGCGGTGATTTGCGCCCAGGCGGTGAGCTGTGCCCCCTTGGTGGCGCTGGTGGCGTTGCTGGTGCTGAGGATCGCCAGGGCCCGCTGCGCGTCGGGGGTGCCGCCCACGAGGACTTGGAGGATAAACCAGCCGCCAGCAGCCGCTATAACCGCCGCAAGCCCGCCGACGATACGACGGCCTGCCCTGCGGAGGATGAGCCCGGCTATCGCGGCGGCAGCAAGCATAATGGCGACGGCAATGAGTTCGGTGGACCATGATGCGCCATGAATGGTGACGGTTTTCGTTCCGGCTTTATCGTCGTCGGCGGTCACGGTCAGCCATGCCAGGCGGGATGATACCCAGAGCGCCACCGCCCCGCCCGCTAACATCAGGCTTGCTAATACTGATTTTTTCATGTTTCCCTTAGTGTCTCTGTGTGCTGTTTCCGCCCGGGTTTACGCGAGTCGGTCCGCATCAAAACAGGTTCGGTCCCCGGTATGGCATGCGCCGCCTTGTTGGTACACCCGCAGCAGCACGGTATCACCGTCGCAGTCGAGCGATACGGATTCGACTTGTTGGGTGTGGCCGCTAGTGGCACCCTTGATCCAATATTCTTGGCGGGAGCGCGAATAGTAGGTGCCGTGCCGGGTGGCAAGAGTGTAGGCCAGCGCGTGGTCGTCCATCCAGGCAAGCATGAGTACCTCGCCGGTGTCGGCGGCTTGGGCGATGGCTGGCACGAGTCCTTGGTCGTTGAAGCGCACGCGGGCGGCGATGGCGGGGTCGAGCTGGTAGGTTTCTGGGTTGTTTGGGCTTATCGACGGGTTCATTGACGCACCTCGTATCCGGCCTGGGCGAGGGAGGTTTTGACTTCCTCGATGGCTACTTCGCCGAAGTGGAAAATGGATGCGGCGAGGACGGCGTCGGCCCCGGCCTTGATGGCTGGCGGGAAGTGGTCGGGGCGGCCGGCACCCCCCGAGGCAATGATGGGGATGGTGACCGCGTCCCGGACTTTTGTGATGAGTTCCAGGTCGAATCCGGCTTTGGTACCATCGCCATCCATGGAGTTCAGCAGGATTTCGCCGGCCCCTAATTCGGCACCGCGGCGCGCCCAGTCGATGGCGTCAATGCCTGCGGATTTGCTGCCACCATGGGTGGTGACTTCAAAGCCGGATGGTTGGCCTTGGGCGCGGCGGGCGTCGACGCTGAGCACAATGCATTGGGAGCCGAATCGGGCAGCGAGTTCTCGCAAGAGTTCGGGGCGGGCGATGGCGGAGGTGTTGATGCTTACTTTGTCGGCGCCGGCGCGAAGCAACTGGTCGACGTCGTCGACGCTACGCACTCCCCCGCCGACGGTGAGTGGGATGAAGACCTGTTCGGCGGTGCGGCGCACCACGTCGAGCATGGTGCCGCGGCCGGCGACGGAGGCGGACACGTCGAGAAAGGTGAGTTCGTCGGCGCCTTCCCGGTCGTAGCGGGCGGCAAGTTCGACTGGGTCGCCGGCGTCTTTCAGGCCGGTGAAGTTAACTCCCTTGACCACGCGCCCGTTATCGACGTCGAGGCAGGGAATGACTCTGATTGCTACCGCCATGGTGGTTAGTGTCCTCCGGTTCGGATTGTGGTGAGTGTGGTCAAAATCGTTTCATGTGCCCGGGCGGTTCCCACGATTGCGCCGCGGCTGGTGTGGTCCCAGGGATTGCCGTAGAGGTCGGTGACGGTGGCGCCGGCGGCTTGGCAGAGGAAGATGCCGGCCGCGTTGTCCCATATGTTGGGGCTGAAGCTCACGGCGCCGCCGAAGATGCCGGCGGCGGTGTAGGCCAGGTCGATACCGACGGATCCGGTAATGCGTGGGCGTAAATATGTTCGAGTTAATTCGACAAGGAATCCATGGCGCATGAGGTCGGGAAATTGGGCTTCGTTACTTTCCGACGACCCCGAGATAGAGGAGAACCCCACGTGGGCTGCGACCTCGGGGCGCTCCGCGAGTGGTGGTTGTGGTACCCCATTGTGGAAGAGCGGTGACCCGGTATAGGCACCGAAGCGTTGGTCGATCATGGGCACGCTGGTGATGGCGAGCACCGGAACGCCGTCGGCAAGCAGGCTGATGAGGATGCAGCTCATGGGGTTGCCGGCGGCGAAATTAGCGGTCCCGTCAATGGGGTCGACCACCCAGGTGAGTTCCCCGCAGTCGCCGCCGTATTCCTCCCCTAGCACCGGTATGCCGGTTTCGTGGATGAGTCGGCGGCGGAGATAGGTTTCGATGGCGAGGTCGACATCTGTGGCGAATTGGCCGGCGGCCTTCATGTGGGTGGGGTCGGCCCCGAGCCCATCAATGAACATGCGTTCGATATCGGTGAGGATGGTGAGCGCGATGCGGTAGAGCTCCCTGGCATCGGTCATAGTAGCGCCAACGCCTCGGGGAGGGTAAACCTGCCCTCGTAGAGGGCTTTGCCAATGATGGCGGAGTCGATGCCTTCGTCTTCGTATTTCGCCAGGTTGGTGATGTCCGAGAGTTGGGCAATGCCCCCGGATGCGACGATTTTCGCATCGGTGGCTTGGGCCACTTCCCGAAGCAGATCAATGTTGGGGCCGGCCAGGGTGCCGTCTTTGGACACGTCGGTGACGATGAAGCGTTGGCATCCTTGGGAGTCAAGGCGTTCCAGTACTTCCCATAGGTCGCCGCCGTCGCCCACCCAGCCGTGGCTGCGGGCCCGCCATTCGCCGTCGACAAGCAGTGCGGCGATATCGACCGCAATCTTATCGCCGTGGGTGGCTATTGCTTGGGCGATCCATTCGGGGTTTTCCAGGGCGGCGGTGCCAATGTTGACTCGCCGGGCACCGGTGGCAAAGGCGCGCTCCAAGGTGGCGTCGTCGCGGATCCCGCCGGTGAGTTCCACATGAATGTCGAGTTGGGCGATGATGTCCGCCATGAGTTCGTGGTTGGATCCGCGGCCAAAGGCGGCATCAAGGTCAACGAAATGAAGCCAGGTTGCACCGTCATTTTGCCATTTTTTCGCAGCGTCGAGGGGGGAACCGTAGGATTTTTCGGTGCCCGCCGCGCCTTGGTTGAGTCGCACCGCTTGACCATCAACCACATCAACAGCAGGGAGGAGAGTAAAGGTCATAGTTTTAAAGTGTAGCGGGTGGGAACCGCTGGGTCAGAGTTGCGCTAACCAATTTTTGAGCAGTTCGGCACCGGCATCGCCGGATTTTTCTGGATGAAATTGGGTTGCCCACAATGGGCCATTTTCTACCGCGGCGACAAACCGGGCAGACTGGTGGATGGCCCAGCTGACTAGGGGTGGCGTGGTGATGCCGCCCTCGGGAAACTCCCAGCGTTGGACGCCGTAGGAGTGCACGAAATAAAAGCGGGTGCTTCCATCTATGCCCGCAAACATGGCGGAGTCGGGGGCGGCGTCGATGGTATTCCATCCCATGTGGGGCAGAATGTCGGCATCGAGGCGTTCGACCACGCCCGGCCATTCGCCGCAGCCGGCAGCGTCCTCCCCATGTTCGACCCCGTGTTCGAAAAGGATTTGCATTCCAACACAGATCCCCATGACCGGCCTGGAGCCGGCGAGGCGTTCGCCAATGAGCCTGGGGCCATTGATGGCTTTCAGGCCCCGCATGCAGGCGGCGAACGCGCCCACGCCAGGAACGAGGAGCCCGTCGGCGGCGAGGACTTCGCGGGGATCGTTGGTGATGGTGGCGTCGGCGCCGACACGGGCGAGGGCGCGGTGGGCGGATCGGAGATTACCGGAGCCGTAATCGAGGATGGCGACTGTGGTGGTCATGGGCGGAGTTTCCTGGGGGGTTTGTAGGTTAGCTTGTCGACGCCGCAACGCGGGCGCGGGATGGTATCCACATAACCATTACCCAAGGACCAAGGTCAAAACACACTTTCTTCACCGGCGGTCACTGATCTCGGCTGTGACCCCAATGATGACCACGAGCGCGGACACCAGGAAAATCGCGGTATAGCCCTGCCATGCGGCAACCAGCCCCAAGAGGATCGCGCCGCTGCCCGTGCCGGTGTCAAAGGCGGCGTTCCACACGGTGGACGCCTGGCCGATTCGGCCCCGCGGCACCCGCATGAACATCTCCAGCATTGCCTCAGTGGACACAAGCCCGAAACCACAACCGAACAAAGTTGCGGAAACAAGCAGCCAGGCGAGCGGCAATCCCCCAGAGATAATCCCCACTATTCCCACGAGTGAGACGATCACTAACCCTTGCCCCAGGAACATGAGCGACCCGGGTTTTCCTACCCGATCGGCCCACACCCCACACACATAGCGCGCAATCATTTGCACCCCACCAACCACCGCTAGCAGCAGACCTGCAAACGAGGCTCCCTGCATGGGATCTAAATCCTTTACTGTTGCTGGCAAAAATGACGACAAGGCCCCATACCCCATCGCAACCGTGGTCATGGCAATGGGGGGAGCCACCAGCACCCATAACGTTCCGCCCCGCAGCTTCTCCCTTATTCGCAATTGTTTTCGATCTATTTCCTGCGGTGACTCGGGGTGGGAAACCACCGGTTCCGGGGTGGGATTGCGGATGAGGACCGCCAGCCCGGCGGCCATCAAGGCGACCAAGGCACCGGCGATAAACACCACCGAATTGCCCACGTGTTCGGACAGCCACAGTCCGGCCGACAGCCCCACCATTTGGGCGGCGCCGGTAAACAACCCGATGATTCCCGACGCCTTCCCCAGGGTTCCCGGCGGGGCAATGTGCGCCACCAGGGCGAACTGTGCCACACAGAGGGAACCAAACCCCATGCCCCGCACCGCCGCCACCAGCAATAATGACGCGGTGTCCATGCTGACCAGATACCACAGGGTTGGCACCCCCAGCAGGAATGCGGCCGCCAACATGACTCGTCGATAGCCGTAGCGCCGAATGATGCGATTGGTCACCAATTGGGTAGCCACGGTCACGGCCATGAACACCATGGTGGTGGCGCCGGCCAGGGTTTCACTGCCAGTCGTCAGGATCACGGCCAGGGGGATCACCGGCAGCATGAGCGAAAACGCCCCGAATGCAGCAGCGGTGGCGAAACTCAGGGCGGTAAACCCGGGAACCTCGGTAAACAGCTGCATCGTCGAGGTAGGCACGGCCACCATAGGATCATCCGGGCCCGCCGGACTATCGGCAGTAATAATGGTCTTCTTGGTATTACTCTCGGCCATCATCAGGCGCGCATTTCCCCCACCATCCACAAGATGCCGGCGGCGGCCGCAATCACGGCCAACACCCCCAGCACCACGGCAAACCCCCGAGAATCGTTCTTATACATGGACCAGGTGCCGCCCGCCAACACACCGGCGATGAGGAACATGAGGTACACCAACCAGTAGTTATTCCCCGAGGCGGCTTGCGCTACATACATAATTGTCACGGCTTCAACTGTTACACATTTCCCCGGAAATACCTAACAGCGCTTCCGAACCGGAAAACCCCATGCAGCCACCGGTTTTCACCAGGTCAATGATGTCATAGGGCACCCTTGGTGGAAGGAATGCCGGTCACCTGCGGATCTATATCAACCGCCGCCCGAATGGCCCGGGCCACCGCCTTGAACTCCGCCTCGGTGATATGGTGCGGGTCACGACCATAGTGGCAGATCACGTGCAAGGTAACGCGCGCATTCGTCGCCAGAGATTCGAAAAAATGTTCGTTGATAACGGTGGCATAGTGCCCGCCAATCACGGAGGTGAGCATGTGCTCCGGCTCGCCGCACATCACATAATAGGGGCGGCCGGAAAAATCCACCACGGCCTCGCACAAGGCCTCATCCATGGGGACGCTAAACGACCCGAAACGGCGAATCCCCTGCTTATCGCCAACAGCCTCAGCGAGCGCCTGCCCTAAGACAATGGCAACATCCTCGACCGTGTGATGCGCATCAATGTGCGTGTCCCCCTGGGCGTGTACCTTCAGGTCGAAGGCGCCGTGAACACAAAACGCCGTGAGCATGTGATCGAAGAAGGGAACACCTGTATTAATGTTGCTCTTCCCGGAACCATCCAGGTTAATGGTGACGGTGATGTCGGATTCGCTGGTGGTTCGAGACACGGTGGCCGTGCGGGCGGCCGGGGTGGGGCCGGTGAGCGTTGTGGTGTCTGTCATGGTGTTAGTGTCCTTTCGGTAAGAGGTGCGTTGCGGCAGTGCGCGCGGCGGCAAGGAACGCGTCGTTTTCGTGGGGCAGGCCGATCGTCACCCGCAGGTAGCCTGGCACGCCCACATCGCGGATGAGCACGCCCTGATCCAGGAACTGCTGCCACACGGCGTGTTGGTCGGCAAACGTGCCGAAGAATAAGAAGTTTGATTCGCTCGGCACCACGAAAAACCCCAGATCCTGCAGTGCGGCTTGCACGCGCTTGCGTTCGTCGACAAGCGCGGCAACCGTGGCCAGGGTGTCGGCGCTGTGCCGTAATGCCACCCGGGCCACCGCCTGCGACAGCGTGGACAGGTGGTACGGCAACCGCACCAGCATGACCGCATCCACGAACGCAGGATCGGCCACGAAATAGCCCAACCGGCCGCCGGCGAAATCGAACGCCTTACTCATTGTGCGCGATACCACCAGCTTAGCGGGGTAATCCGCCAGGAGCGTGACTGCGGACGGCGAGTCGGAAAATTCCGCATACGCCTCATCCACAATCACGATGCCCGGCGCGGCGTCGAGAATGCGGGTGATGGTGTCGAGGGGGGTGACGTCCCCGGTGGGATTGTTGGGGGTGGTGATGAAAACGATGTCGGGTTGGTGCTCGGTGATGGCCGCGAGTGCCGCCTGGGGGTCAAAGCGGAAGTCGGCGCCACGGGGGCAGTCGATGAAGGTGGTACCGGTGCCGTGCGCCAATATGGGGTGCATGGAATAGCTGGGTTGGAAGCCCAGGGCAGTGCGGCCGGGTCCGCCGAAGATTTGCAGGAGTTGCTGGAGGACCTCGTTGGAGCCGTTGGCGGCCCACAAGTTGGCGCAGGTGACGGCAACACCGGTGCGGTCGGTGATGTAGGCCGCGAGGTCGGTGCGCAGCGCTGTGCAGTCCCGGTCGGGGTAGCGGTTGAGGTCGGCAGCGTGCGTTTCGACGTGGCGGAGCAGGTCGGCGATGAGCGCCGGGGAGGGTGAATAGGGGTTTTCGTTGGTGTTGAGTCGGACAGGGACGTCTAGTTGAGGTGCGCCGTAGGGGGTTTCGGTGCGGAATTCGGGTCGGATGGGGAGGTTGAGGTAGTTCATGCGAGGTCCTCGAAGCGGGCGCGGATGGCTTCGCCGTGGGCGGGGAGGTCTTCCGCGTCGGCGAAGGTGATGACGGTGGTGGAGATTTCCTTGAGGGCGGGTTCGTCGTATTCGATGAGGTTGACGGGCCGGAGGAAGGTGTGGGTGGATAGGCCGGCGCTGAACCGGGCGGTGCCGCTGGTGGGGAGCACGTGGTTGGAGCCGGCGGAGTAGTCGCCGAGCGGCACGGGGCTGAAGCCGCCGATGAAGATGGCGCCGGCGTTGGTGATGTAGGCGGCAACGGCGCGGGCGTTGGCGGTGTGGATTTCTAGGTGTTCGGCGGCGTAGGCGTTGGCCACGGTGATGGCGGCGTCGAGGTCGTCGACAAGCACGATGCCGGACTGGGGGCCGGTGAGGGCTTGGGCTACCCGGTCAGCGTTGCGGGTGACATGGTAGCGGGCGGCGACTTCGCGGTTGACGGCTTCGGCGAGCGTGGCCGAGGGGGTGATGAGCACGCTGGCGGCCATGATATCGTGTTCGGCCTGGCTGATGAGGTCGTAGGCGACCCAGACGGGGTCGGCGGTGTCGTCGGCGAGGATGGCGATTTCGGTGGGGCCGGCTTCGGAGTCAATGCCGACCACGCCGCGGACGAGGCGTTTCGCGGCGGTGACGTAAATGTTGCCGGGGCCGGTAATCATGTCGACGGGTTCGAGGTCGGTGTCGCCGTAGGCCATGAGTGCGACGGCCTGGGCACCGCCCACAGCCCACACTTCGGTGACGCCGAGGAGGCCGCAGGCTGCGAGAATGGTGGGGTGGGGCCAACCGTTGTGGTCGGCTTGGGGTGGGGATGCCACAACGAGGGAGGTGACGCCGGCTTCTTGGGCGGGCACCACATTCATGATGACGGAGGAGGGGTAGACGGCGTTGCCGCCGGGAACGTAGAGGCCGACGCGGGCGATTGGTTGGAAGATTTCGGTGACGGTGCCGCCGGTGGTGAGTTCGGTGGTGTGGGGTTGGGGTTTTTGGTCGGCGTGGACAGCGCGAACGCGGGCGATGGATTCTTCCAGGGCGGCGCGCAGGTCGGGGTCGAGGTCGGCGACAGCTTGGTCGATGACGGCGCTGGGAACCTGGAGGCTTTCGGGCCGCACGTGGTCGAATTGTTCTCCATAGTCGAGTGCTGCCGACACGCCGTGGTCCCGGATGGCGGTGATCACGGGGGTGACTGTGGGTAGGACCGCGTCGACGTCTACCCCGCCTCGGGGTAGTTTACGGCGTAATTCACTGGTGGTGAGTGGTTTTTTTTGGAAGTTGATGAGGTTGAGCACTGGTTGACCTTCCCGTGGATGTTTGGGGCCGTATGGGGCATAAATTAAGCAGTTCGTTAGCTAGTCTAGGCATATTGTGGTGGTAGAGACAATATCCGCTGTTTGTAAATAATGTACTGGTTTGAATTATATGAACCAGTTGGCGGGTTCGTGGGGAAATGGGAAAAGCCCTGTTGGCACCGTTATAAAAAACGAAAGAAATTTCACACCGGTTGTTGGTGAAAGTTAGCTGTTCAGCCCTTGGTCGGAGGGTATTATGTGACGTACTTCCTGATGAAACGCATAATGCAAGCGTATCGCTCACTTATCACAACATTACATCACAATATATAGGGTAGCCATGACAGATTATAAAGCAGACTTCAACGTTCAACCGCTTGTGGTTAACGATGAGCTCGTGTTAGAAGCCATCGAAGAATTGGGCTACCGATTTATTGCCGAAACCGGTTCCGAGCTGGCCATTGCCACGCTGCATTGGCCGTATCATACGTTGCAGTTGGAGTTTAGCGACGATCAGTTCCGCATGTTATATGCGGAGGTGTCGTTTACTGGGAGTTCCAGCCTGTCGCGGATTAATGAGATTTCTCATGCGGTCGATGCGTGGAATTCGGAGCGGGTGAGCCCAGCAGCATATTTATCCATAGCGGACGATGCCCGTATTAATGTGTTTTTCCGTACGGGGTTAGCGATTGCTAGGCGCGCATCGCTGGATCAGATCAAGGCGTTTATCCGGGTGGCCGCAGAATCCACGGTGGTGGCGTGTGAAACGTTTGTGGAGCAGTTCCCCGAGTTGGGGCAGCGCTCCGGGCATGCGTCGAATAGTTTTGGGGATTTGGATTTTTCGCTTACCGACGATTCCCAGTTGCCGACGGAGCTGTCGATACCGAGGGTACGGTCAGTGCTGGGGGATTTGGGTATAGAGAAAACCCATGGTGATGACACCATGGTGTTGGCGTGGATTAACGATATTTTGGTGGGGTTTTTCTTGGAGTCCGGCCCGAGCCTGCTGGTGAAGGGGCACTGGGATCCGGGCTTGGACCCCGATCGGGAATACATGAAAACCGCATTGGTGTGCAATAAGTGGAATGAGGATAATCCCACCACGAAGGCGTTTTGCGTCACCGATGAGGATGGGCTGCAGGTGCGGGTGGAATTCGTGGCGGATTCCGGCGCCGGCTTGAACACGTCCCAGTTGATACTGAACGTGCAGATGGCGATTCATTTCATTTTGTCGGCCATTGATCGCATCAGCACGGAAATTCAGGGGCATTGCGCGGTGGCGTGGCCGGAGGACACAAACTAGCGAACACCAGCTGCTAGTCGGGGTCCGGGTCCGCCAGTGGGTAGGGGACGAAGAATTCCAGTATCCAATAGTAGGCGGCGGCCAGGCAGGGGGCGACCGCATACCCGGAAATGCCGGCGTTCATGAGCGGCACAAACGGCACCACGTCACCAACACTGAAGTTGCTGGTGGCGGTGGGGATGCGGTAGACGGTGATGGTGGTGAGGTCCCCAAGCCTGGCAAAGAGTATCGAGCCCACGAGCGACCAGAGGGTGACCCACAACAGCATGCTGAGCCCCCGGTAGGCGAGGGTTCTTTGGTGGATGCGGGCACTGAGGAGAATAGCGAGGATGCCCGTGGTGAAAACGAACCAGAAGAATCCGGTGAATTCCACATTGTCGACCATGTTGAGTTCCAGGCCGCCCTGGTCGTCGATGATGGTTGCTTGATAGCGGGGTCGCAAAAGCCCCCAGATAATGCTGGCCGTGGTGAAGCTACCGAGGATGGCTAGGACCACACCGGCATAGGCACCATTGCGGGCCCGGGACTCGATGGTGGGCATCGTTATCTTTCTATGACTGCTATAGGTTAGGTTGAGACGCCGAAAGGGCTATCGCTAGATTTCTTTAGCGATAGCCCACTTGTGGCTTCTTTGCCTAGGCGAGACGGTAGGTCACGACGGGATTAGTTACAGAACACCCACTTGCCGTTTTCCTTAGCGAAACGCTGGGTGGCAACGGTCTGGCCTTCGGATTCGGTGCTTGCGGTGACCTGTGCGGATGCGGTGTCACCGGAAACCTTAATGTCGGTCACGGAATCAATGGTGGGCTTAGCCTTCTTGAAGTCCGGGTAGGAGTCCAGCGGCACATCCGGGATCTGGCCGAGGTCGAGGGACTTCTCGCCACCGTTTTCATCCAGCACCTTCTTGCAGGTGTGCTGCGGGATGTAGCCCATGTAGCTACGGAGGGTGGTTTCGGCGGTGATACCACGGACCACACCTTCGATGCTCTTGGCGTCTTCAGGCGAAGCAGGCTGGCCACCCTCCCCCGGCC
>CAJZGD010000016.1 GCA_915275065.1 uncultured Corynebacterium sp.
CATCGAAGCTTATTCAGCCGCTGGAAAAATCCATTCATGCCAACAGACGACAAACCGGAAAAATACGTCATCTGTCTTACTTTTCCTTACTTCTAAAAAGTAGTCATGCATGTCAATGCCTTGAGACGTCAAACCGCATTTCCCAGCAACTGAATAAGATTCAAAACCAATGTTTCACGTGAAACACCACCTCCTCAACAACGACAAGAGAAAGAGTTCTCAAAAACCATCACCCGCAACTTAACCACCCCACCACGTTTCACGTGAAACACCAACCACCAACAACTAACAGAGAAGAAACAACGCTCTCAAACAACCAACCCCACAGTGTTTCACGTGGAACACGACACCTCGCTCAATAAACTCACCACTCCAACTACGCCAACTCATGAAGCTTATTCAGCTGCTGGAGAAATGCGGCTCAGCCGCTCTAGACATAGCCGGTCCCTGAGGGCAAGAAAAACCAAGCTAGATGACATGTTCTTTCTGATTTTCTACCTGTTAGTGTAGGTGAATTTTCCCAGCAGCTGAATAAGCTTCCATAAACACGACTGTAGGCACGGGAAATATTGCTTGTGGAAATGCCGATGTTTCACGTGAAACATGGTGGGGCGACGAGAAGGATTCTTTCCATTAGCGGAATGGTTTCACGTGAAACACCAATCCCCACAACAACTAGTAGGGGAGGGGAGACACACTCCAAGCCATCCCCAACCCACCACGTTTCACGTGAAACACCAACAAAAACATGAAGCAATGAGGCTCATTCAGTTGCTGGGAAATGCGGTTCAGCCTCCCAAGGTATTAACACGCATAACCACTTTTTAGAAGTAAGGAAAAGCAGGCTCGATGACACGCTCTTTCTAATTCCCACCTATTGGTATAGATGAGTTTCCCCACCCGCTGAGTAGACTTCCAAAACACGATGTTTCACGTGAAACACCGACATGTCGCCATGAATGAAATGGTGATTTCTAGGATCCCTGTTCCTTCACTTGGGGAGCAAATATAACTTATCCAAACAGAAAAGAGTCACCACAACACGCCACCCGACCTACCCATTAACCATCACCATAGCTAGCCATAAAAATAGGTAGGAGAGCTGTTCCACGTGAAACACCACCCCCCTGACAACTCAACCATCCGACTACGTTTCACGTGAAACACATTGACATCCTTGGGACGTCGTAAAGCAAAACCAATGTTTCACGTGAAACACCAACCACTCTCAAACACGACAAAACCACAACAACCAACTACCCCAAACAAACCACCACGTTTCACGTGAAACAATCGCAATTACGAAATCACGAAAGGAAAGCCGAAAATAGCAGTTTGGAAACGCCCCTCTCCCTTACCAACTATTCCCACGATCAGTGTTTCACGTGAAACCTCATTTGATCCACCAATCTAGCACAAAAAGAAAATTAGTCAGCTATCAAAAATACAAGATCTAACATCCCATGTAACACGTCCAAACAAGTTACCCGAATTCCAGCCTCCCCACCCATGTTTCACGTGAAACATAGAAGCTTATTCAACGTCCCCAAACATGACTAGTCTCTGTAAGTAAGGAAAAGCAAGCTAGATGGTTTGTTCTCTCTGATTTTCCGCTTGTTAGTGTAGACAGGTTTTCCCAACTCCTGAATAAGCTTCTAGGTAGGAGAGATGTTCCACGTGAAACTACTCCCACATTCCGCAGCTACCAAACTTACGTTTCACGTGAAACATTGAAAGCTTCCAGGAAAGCACAAATCCAAATGGCAAGCCCCTAGCAATTCAACACTCACCCATACGAACACAACACACCCATCTGCTAAAACAAACTGTATGAATTTTAAAAATATACGGGATAAGATCCAGCATCTTCTACAAAGCACGACCATAGACGCGAGGGATTTCATTACAGGCATTACCCATGTTTCACGTGAAACAGCCACCTCCAACAAGAAAAACTAAAACCCAAAACACCCCCCTACAACAAAAACAACCAACGTTTCACGTAAAACAATTGGGTTGTTGTAGAAACGTCGTGTTTCACGTGAAACATCGAGAAACTTTCAAACACCAAGAAACATGACTGCAGTCGCAAAAAATTTCCTTTACAAGCATTGCCCATGTTCCACGTGAAACCACCACATCACCATAAAACCAAAAGAACGAAACAGCCCAGCTTCCCATAAACACACCTCCCCAACCCCAACACGTCACGCACCCACGTTTCACGTGAAACACTGACCCCTCGATAGCGTGTGGGGGAGAAGTGGTACTTTTCAAATTGCCGACCCCATAGCTCAGCCATCCCACCATGTTTCACGTGAAACACTGACTATCCCCAACCACGCAACGAGCCCCAGGACTCAATGAAGCTTATTCAACGTCCCCTACACATGGCTAGCCTCTGTGTGTAAGGAAGGCCAAGTTAGATTCTGATTTTCCGCTTGTTGATGTAGATAGATTTTCCCAGTAGCTGAATAAGCTTCAATCATTCCCACAAACAAATTTGAATAAGTTCCACTAGTCCACCGATAATTCAGCAGAATGTTTCACGTGAAACACGACAACTCACTCAATAAACCCACCACTCCAACCACAACACAAAACCCCTACGGTGAAGCCCACCCAAAGAAACACACACCAAGCAAATACACCCACAGAAAACGAATTACTAAAAAGCAGTCACGTATTATGACCGACAGAGAAGTCGAACCGCATTCCTCCAACAGTCAAAAAGAACTTCCGACTATTCTCCGGTTTCACGTGAAACACCAACTCCTCGGCAACAATGGGAGGAAAACAGTTCTCAAAAACCATCCCCCCCCACAACTCAACCACCCCGTCCTACGTTCCACGTGAAACAATTGGGTTGTTGTAGAGACGCCATGTTTCACGTGAAACACGGCCGGCTGCTATAGACGTCGTAAAGCAAAAACCGGTGTTTCACGTGAAACATGGGGGTTAATTCTCGCCCAGACGCGCAGGAAACGTGCTGAACAGCGGCAATGGCATAGCTTGTCGACGCATGACGTCGCCCCAAATATCCACGCTACCTGCGGCAGTAACGTCGGAGGGGAGGCAGGGGGCAACATACCATTCGCCGGCAGCAATCTCCTCGTCGAGCTGTCCGGGACTCCACTCGGCATAGCCTATAAACATGCGCATGCCGGTAATATCCGCCTTGACCTCGGAAGGAGTCGCACCAAGGTCAACCAAAGCGAGACGGTTAGCCAGCTTCTTAAAATAGGGTCGGGAATTAATATCAAGGTCAGGCTTAGTCACGCACACGCCAACCGCTGACTGGGGGCTGACCGGGCCGCCAGCATACATGGCCTGCGGCTTGGAAATGCAATCCACCCAATCGGGGAGCACATTCGCCACCGCGATATCCATGCGGTGGGCAAGATCGACACCAAAGGTGGTATTAGCATCATGCTCCAACAATAGAACAACAGTTCGAGAAAAGGCGGTAGATTGCATACCAGGGGCTGCGACTAAAAGCTTTCCTGCCGCTGGTTCTTCTCGTTCCATGCCATTAAATAACCGGTCGGCAAAAATTTCTGACACGTGATTCCTCCTTGAGAGTCTTTAGGCCTTAACGTTACCGCTCATCCTGCTGGACTTGGTGGATTTGTTGGTCTTGTTGCTCCTGCTGACCTTGTTGATCCGCCCACCACGTTGTTAACACTTTGATCGCTTCGTCTCGATCCAACGGGCCCCGCTCCAGGCGAACCTCTTTCAAATACGACCATGCCTTTCCCACATCAGGGCCGGGCTGCAATCCCAAGATTGCCATGATCTCTTTCCCATCCAAGTCTGGGCGCACCTTCGCCAAGTCTTCCTTCGCCGCAAGATCAGCAATACGCTCCTCAAGCTGCGCATACATCTTCCGCAACCATGCTGCCTTTCGCTTATTCCGCGTCGTGCAATCCGCCCGCACCAGCTTATGCAGCCGCGGCAATAAATCCCCCGCATCCGTCACATACCGGCGCACCGCCGAATCCGTCCACTGGCCCTCCGAAAACCCATGGAACCGCATGTGTAAATACACCAACTGGCTCACATCCCGCACCATGGCCTTCGAATACTTCAACTTCCGCATTCGATTTCGCACAAGTTTTGCCCCAACCACCTCATGCTGGTGAAAACTCACCCGACCATCCTCGGTGAACTCCCGCGTATCCGGCTTGCCAATATCATGCACCAGTGCCGCCCACCGCAACACCAAATCCGGCTCACCCGCAGCCTCTTGATCCATCGCCTGCCGGAGCACCTGCAAGCTATGCGCATACACATCCTTGTGTTGGTGGTGTTCATCCTGCGCCAGCTGCAACCGAGGCAACTCTGGGAACACATAATCCGCCAACCCCGTGGTCACCATGAGATCAATCCCCAACCACGGCTGCGCCCCCAACAGCATCTTGTCCAACTCCACCTGCACCCGCTCCACCGTGATCCGCTGGATTTCCGAAGCCAAATCGGTCATGGCCGACCGCACCCGATCGCTCACCGTAAACCCCAACTGGGAACTAAACCGGGCCGCCCGCAGCAACCGCAATGGGTCATCGGCAAAACTCTGGTCCGGTGCCGCCGGCGTATCAATCACCCCCGCCATGAGATCCGCAAACCCACCCATGGGGTCGAAAAACTCCAACTCGGCCGCGGCAGGCGTGTTGCCTGCGGCATCGGATGCCGATGTGATCTCCACCGCCATGGCATTAATCGTAAAATCGCGGCGCACTAAATCCCCCGCCAATGTGTCCCCAAACACCACCTCAGGATTGCGGGATTCCCCATCATAAATATCGGAACGGAACGTGGTAATTTCTATCTGTTGCCCCGATTTTTCCGCCGACACGGTGCCATATTCAATACCGGTATCCCAAGTGGTATCGGCAAAGTGTTCTAGAATTTCTAGTATGGTTTCTGGACGAGCGTCGGTAGTGAAATCCACATCATTGCCCAGCCTGCCAAGAAGCGCATCACGAACCGATCCCCCCACCAAATACAGGTGATGACCGCGAGTGTTGAACTCAGCAGCCAAAGGCTGAATGATAGGCATCAGCGCCGAAAACGAGGCTTCAGCACGCGCAAGGACTTCGATTTCTTGTGGTTGTGTCACAGGGAATGATTCTACCCGTCTAGGGAAGGTATCATTGAATACTTCAATATTCCACAGGAAGGCCCAATACCCCACTACAACTTATTTAAGGATTACGATCACAGGATGACTGAGAAGAACAACGACACCCGCGAGGCCCGCTCTACCCGACGGCGCAACCGGCGTCGATCCCGGCAGCGCACCACTAAGTCTCAGCCACCCACCACAACGCTTGTCGACGCCACAACCTCCGGCAAACAAGCCAAAACCAGCGGAAAAACCAGTGGCAAAAAGCGTCGAAAAGCAACCACCACCAACCGATCCCGGGCCACAAAACCCCGCACCACCGAAACCAGCATGGAAACCCGCAACGAGACCTCCGCCGGCGGACTCGTTATTTCCGGCCTCTCAGAAGCCGTAGCGCCCGACGGCAGCGTAGACTTGAGTCGTATCTACGTCGCGCTCATTGGCCGGCTAGACCGCCGTGGCCGCCTTCTATGGTCCATGCCCAAAGGACACGTCGAAGCCGGAGAAGACATTGCCGCAACCGCCGCCCGTGAAGTCTGGGAGGAAACCGGCATCCACGGCGAAGTCTTTGCCGCACTTGGCGTCATCGACTATTGGTTCGTCTCGGAAGGTACCCGCATCCACAAAACCGTGCACCACCACCTACTACGCTACGTCGACGGCGAACTCAACGACGAAGACCCCGAAGTCACCGAAGTCGCCTGGATTCCCGCATCCGGCCTCATTGAACGCTTCGCCTACGCCGACGAACGCAAACTCGCCCGCATCGCCCACGACCTACTACCCGACATGGCCCGTGACGAACAGGCAGCGGGGAGGTCCACACCCCGATGACACACCATACCCCACGCCTATCAATCGGCCCACTCAACCGGATACGACGCCGACTCCACCACAGCATTATTCTCGGACTCACCGCCCTCACCACAGCCACCGCCACCACCTTATGCAGCACCAGCACCATCCCCACCGCCCACGCCGACGCGCTCCCCAACTTTCCCACAAACCCCATAGCCAAAGCCCGATGGGTGAATCCAAACCTCCGCCCCGGCGAAGAAGCCAGCAACTACAAAATCGAAATCATCCGCGTCCCCCAACACATCAAGCTCGGCGAAGAACTTAAGGTTACTCTCAAAGTTGTTAATAATTCACCTGAATCAATTGCGGGCTTCAAAATTGTTCCCGCCCACGCCGACGCCCCCAAAGATTTAGCCACCGCACGCATCGTATTATCCCAAGAACCCGGAGCATACCCTTATCAAGCTAAAACGATTAGTAGGGATGATATTATTGCACCTGGTCATAGTGTGGATATTGATGTTATTATTCCTACAGCACCCGGGGCAACGGGTGGATTCAATATCAGTGAGGCAGATTTTTACCCCGTGTTATTCGCGCTACGGTCATTAGAGAACGATGCATTGCTCTACACGCAACGCTTCCTCCTCAACGTCAGCGCCGGAAACACCACCGGATCGGGGGCAGCCACGGGAACATCACGCCAAGGAAACTCGGGAAACTCTGGAACAAATACCGGCGGCCAAAACACCGACACCACTTCGAAAACCAGTTCGCAATTATCGCCTGGGGTGACCGTAGTTTATCCCCTCACCGCCACCGTCGATAGTGTAGGCGGCGAAACCGGTGAAGCCCCCAACCATCCACCCCTCATCCTCGAAAGCGAACAACTAGCAGAACAGCTACGATCCGGCGGTCGCCTCGACACCCTCCTCAAAGACTATTCCACCTACACCAAGGCGTCGGAAAGCCTAGCCACCGCAACCTGCCTCGCCATCGACCCGCAACTCGTCAGCGTCGTCGAACGCATGGCCGGCGGATACACCATCGCCCACGACCGGCCCAGCACCGTATCCCAAAAACGCCGACTCCGCGACTCCTGGGGCACCGACGACGAACCCGAATCCGGCACCCCCGGCACCGGCGCCGATGACGCCGGCCGCTGGCTCACCGAACTACGGAAAACCGCGCAACACGCCAAATGCACCATCGCCCTCCCCTGGGGAAACACCGACCTCAACTCGGTGGCCGCCACCGGCAACGACTGGCTCATGCGAGAAGCCGTCCAAACCGGCCCAGGCATTATCGCCACCATCCTCGGCATCACCCCAGAAACAAACATTGTGCTCCCCGGGGCCGGCTATGTCACCACCCAGGCCGCCGGTAACCTTGGCTGGGCCGACCTCGCCCCCTACCGATCCCGCGACGAATACCCAAACATTTCCGATGAATGGCAAAAAGACTCCAAACAGGTAGGCGCCCCCATCCCAACCGCCCCCGTAGACGTGCTAGTCGCCGACAACACCGTGTGGGGAATCCCCAAAGTTGATAGGTTCGGGGTGCTCGACACCGCCGGGATGACCAAAAACGCCACCAACAGCAATATCGGCGGCGGCATCCGCGCCGTCACATACCTAGGATCCCTCGCCGCCTCCCTCGCCGAGGCAACCGACACCGCAACAACCGTCGGATACAGCAACTATAATGCCCGCTTCAACTACGACCTGGATTCGCTGCCGGCGCGCCGGGCAACCGCGACTTCCGCCCTGCAAATGAGCGTTATGAAGGCCAACAACGAAGGGAGTGCAAGCGATTCCCGGGGCGGCGCCCAGGGCGACTCGCCAATATCAGGGACAGTATCAGGGGCAAGTTCACCGCAGCCGCTGCTGGTACAACTGCCGTCAGCGATGTCTAATACGGCACAATGGCTCGATGCTCTTGCAAAAATGTTCGAATCGAATGCGGCCACGCCCATGAAGCTGTCAGACTATGTGAGCCCCTCCCTGCAACAGGTAGAACAGTTGGCGAGCATGGCTGCGGCAACCTCAGCCGCAACCTCCGCGGCGGCTGATGCAGCGACCGAAGCAGCAACTGATGCGGATGACCAACAACGGATCACACAATCGGCGCAGACAGTGCAGTCAGAGCGATCTGCACGGCTGGCGGGCTCGGTGCGGCCAGTGAGTTCGGTGGACTCCCAGCGGACACAACGGGCACCTGCGCCCACAACAGCGGCAACGGGTACGGCAAGCGCTGCAACCTCTACGGAGCAGTCGCAACCAAACTCCACCCCATTTGGGGCGCCGCACGAGGATCCCGGCGTGATTTCCGACTCAGAAATCTTCCGGGCCACCAGCCTCCTCGAATCAATCGACAACCTCACCCAACTCGTCATCAGCGACCCCACCATTGCCCTCACACCCTACGGCTTCACCGAACCCCTACGACAAGATATTTTGCGGGCACTCAGCCGGGACCGACGGCGGGCCATGTCCACCTACGACACGAATGTCCGAGACGTACAACGCCTCCTCGACAACGAAGACATCGTGCTCAAAGAACTACGCAGCTCGGTGGCCCTGATTCCGCCAGGGAATGTGTACACCCGGATTTCGGAGTCATCACCACTCCTTATTGTTGCCCGCAATGGGTTGCCGTTGCCGGTCGATACGCGCATCCACTATTGGGGCCCAACGGGGGCAAAGATTAATATGCCAGAAACGATTTTCATACCAGCCAAAGGTTCAATTACGGTACAAATGACCGCCAGCTTGCCGACGGATACTGCGTGGGATGAACGCACCGATCTGAACCTATGGTTAGCCACAAATAGTGGGTCACGGTTTTCGGACGAGATTACGATTGGGGTACGAACCCGTTCGGGTGTACTTGGAACATCCGGTGGTTTAGCCAGTTTGGCAGTCATAGTGTTGTCAATTGCGCTACTAGGACGGTTAACGTTACGACGTCGTAAAGCGAAAGCCGAAGCCATAGCCGACTCAAAGAGTACAGTAAGCACAAATTCTGACTGATAATCTGAAATATTCCATAAAGATTATTAAGGAGTATCCCTTTGAATGACAACGACCAGCAATCGGGATTCCGACGTCGAATCATTCCGCCGGCGCCCCCCTCGCCGGTGCCTGCTCGTCGGGAGCTTCGTCGGCGACGACCGGCAAACGACCGCTCGCTCTTAAAACAAGCCCCCTCCGCAGAGGAAGCACCCGGGCTCTTAGCGGCAATGCACAACGATGCGGCGTACATGCCTGCCGGGACGGCGGTGAAAACTAGGCCCAACCGGCCAGCCGCGGAGGCACCACCCGACGACACCGAAAGTGACGCCGGCGACGACAACACCTCGGACTCGGAGGTCCTGCAATCATCCGGGTCCATGGCGATTGCCACGCTGCTGAGCCGACTCACGGGTTTCCTCCGCAACATGCTCATCACCGCCTCACTGGGTGGTGCAATCGCGTCGGCATTTAACACAGCGAATCAGCTGCCCAATATTATTACGGAAATTGTGCTGGGTGCGGTGCTAACCTCGCTGGTTGTGCCGGTGCTGGTGCGGGCGGAAAAGGAAGACCCCGACCATGGTGAAGCGTTTATCCGCCGGTTATTTACCCTATCGGTATCACTCCTAGGCACTGTTACAATACTCTCGGTCCTTCTGGCGCCCAACCTGGTAAAAATGGCCCTAAGCTCCGAGAGTAAAGTGAACCTTGCTATCTCCACAAGTTTCGCCTACTGGCTGCTGCCGCAGATTTTCTTCTACGGGGTGTTTGCGTTGCTCATGGCCGTGCTGAACACGAAGAACGTGTTCAAGCCTGGGGCATGGGCTCCGGTGATTAATAATATCATCACCCTGACCGTCTTGGTGCTTTATTGGGTCTTGCCGGGGGAACTCGACCCCAAAGACCACAGCGTGGGCATTTTCAACCCGCACGTGCTGCTGCTGGGTATCGGCACCACCACCGGCGTGATCGTACAGGCGCTCATCATGCTGCCCTATATCAGGAAATCCCGGGTATCCCTCAAACCCCTCTGGGGAATCGACTCCCGCCTGAAACAATTCGGTGGCATGGCGGCCGCAATCGTCGTCTACGTGGGCATTTCCCAATTCGGCTACTTTGTGACCTCCCGAATCGCAGCCTCCGCCGACGCGCTAGCCCCCAACATTTACCAGCAGGCATGGCTGCTGCTGCAGGTGCCCTACGGCATTATTGGTGTTACCCTGCTCACCGCAATCATGCCGCGGCTCTCCCGCAATGCCGCCGACGGTGACGACAAAGCCGTGGTCGAAGACCTGGTCATGAGCTCAAAGATGACCTATATCGCGCTCATTCCCATCGTCATCTTCTTCACCATTTTCGGCACCGACATTGCCAAAGGCCTCTTCGCCTACGGCAAATTCGACGTAGAAGCCGCAACAGTGCTGGGTTGGACGCTTAGCTTCTCTGCCTTCACCCTCCTGCCTTACTCCACAGTGCTCCTGCACCTGCGGGTGTTCTACGCCCGAGAAGAAGCCTGGACCCCCACCTTCATCATTGCCGGCATCACCGTGACCAAAGTAGCCCTGTCGTGGCTGGCAACCATGGTGGGCACCGAACCGCAGAAACTCGTTATCCTCCTGGGTGCAGCCAACGGCTTCGGCTTCGTGGCCGGTGCCCTCATCGGCGGATTCCTGCTGCGACGACAACTAGGAGACCTCGGCACCAAACAGGTTACTCGAACATGCGTTTGGGCACTCATGTCTTCTCTTGTGGGTGGCGGCATGGCATTCGGCCTGCACTACCTGCTCAAGTTCGCAATGCGGCCCGTGATTATGAAGATAGGCAGCATCGGTTTTATCTTCGACCTGGCCATCACCGGTGTGGTCTTCCTCGTGATTACCGGCATCGTGCTCTCCCGATCCGGCCTGCCCGAACTATCGGTGCTCTCCCGAGTGGCCCGCCGCATCCCTGGCCTCAGCCGGTTCATTGCCGAACCAGAACGCAACGAATACTACGAAGAAGTCGCCACCCCACAGCTCCGGGCGGCCGCCACCTATGTGGACGACACCTTCAACGCCACCCCGGTGCCGCCACCTATGTCGGCCGGTATTGTGCGCGGACCGCGCCTGGTTCCCGGCGCGGAAGTGTCCGACGGTTCCTTCCGGCTCCTGGCAGACCACGGTTCGGTGCCGGGTGCCCGCTTCTGGCATGCCCGGGAAAAAGCCACCGACCGGGAAGTAGCCCTCACATTTGTGGACACCTCTGGGTTGGCCCCCATGGCCCCGGCAACCCCGGCTGCGGCCCGGGCGGCCAGCGAGCTTGTGGCGGCGCGTACCATGAAGCTAGGGCGGATTAATAATGCGGCCATTGCCACGAATATCGAGGTCCGTTCCTACCGCAGCGGCTGCCTGGTCATCGCGGATTGGGTGCCAGGTAGTTCGCTGGCGGCGGTGGCGCATGGTGATGTGAACCCGTATGCGGCAGCCCACGCCATGCAGCCCCTGGTGGATGCGTCCCAGGTTGGGGTGTTGGGCCTGGACAATCACGCCCGAATCCGTATTAACACCCAGGGTATTGCGGTGTTGGCGTTCCCCGCAGTGTTGGAGTCAGCGTCGCATGAGAAGGATCTGCGTTCCATCCGCACCGCTCTTAGCTCGCTTATCGACGCCCCAACGGCGCCACCCGGCATCCACAATCTTTTGACCTGTGAGCTGGAGGACATGCCGGAGGCCTATTCCGCCCTGATGATGAGCCCATCACCAGCCACCAATGTGGAGCAGCCGCTAGAAATTGAGGAAGAGGAAGTCCCGCAGGTGACGGCAGCCCCCGGCTTCGGCCGAGGCTATTCCCGGATGACCACGGGCATTGTGCTGGTGGGGGCCACCATCCTGGTGATCATTGCGGCCATGCTCACCGCCTTCCTCATCACTCTGTTCAACCAGAACAAGGATTCCCCACTGCGTCAGGATTCGCTCACTTCCCGGATTGCGTCACCGCCAAAGAAGCCGGACGAGTTACTGCCGATCAAGTCGGCTTCCGCCTGGGGCCTGGAGAATCCGACCGCCGCTTACACCATTGACGACAATCCGGCGACCATGTGGGAAACCGGCCCGGAAACCGGCCTGGTGTTGAGCCTGGAGTCGGCCCATCGGATTAAGACCGTGGTGTTGTCCGGCGTAACCCAGGGCACAAACGTGCAGGTGATTGGTTTGGATACGACAAATCCGACCCCAAGTCCCACGAGTTCGGCCCAGATCACGTCGGCGATTAATCAACTGTTGGCGAATAATGTGATTGGCAGCATTGATGTGAATAGCACCAAGGTGAATGTGGACATTAAGTCCACCAAGAAGTTCAATCAGATCCTCCTGTGGGTAGTTACCCCCAATGGCAGCCCCTTGGTGATTAAGGATGTCACGGTGGTGGGCGAGCCCTAAGCGCCCTAGTTTGGTTGATCCCCAACCCCAGCCCCAGCCGAAGAACCGGGCTGGGGTTTCGCTATCCCCACCAGCCACCAGCCACCAGCCTCGCAAGGCTTCACTGGTGCTAAGCGGGGTTTCTGTGTCAAGCAGCGCCCTGTGGCTCGCCGCGAACCGGAAACCCCGCTTAGAACATTTGCGGCAGGAGGTGGGGGTTTGACAGCACTTTCGATAAGCGGGGTTTCTGCCCTGGGAGGAGTCACAAGGTGGGACCTGATGGAGAAACCCCGCTTAGTAAGTGTGCAGCAACACCGGGGACGGGGCTGTACTTGTTCTAAGCGGGGTTTCCGATTTGGGGTGGGCTGTGGGATGTGGCGTGCCGGAGAAACCCCGCTTAGAACATTTGCGGCAGGGGAGCGGGATTGTCACCCCGGCTCCACTTAGCGGATATGAAGCTGGATTGTTGGGGGCCGGGAGGGCGTCGTAAAGCGGTGGAATGCGATAGGGAAGCATGGGGTAGAGAGATAACCACCATTAATTATACGAATGCATGTGCTATAATTTCAGAAGAGTGCTACCAGGTTGCGGCAAACATGAAGCAGTAAAATACGCATTATACCTGCGGCTTTGCGCGCGCCACTCCAGTTACAAATGTATTGGGAAATTACCTCTATTCCAGAGTGCAGTAGGCGTGGTTGAATATTAATCAAATCAATGCAGCACCTGTGTAACTAAGAGGTCAACATGAATACCAGAGAAGATGAGCAGCACCTCATCGCTCAATTGGCGGGCAAGAGTCTCTATCACCGCCTCAATCATCTGCCGAAATCTCTCACCGCACTCAGCGACAGCGAACTCGTCACCGCGTACCTGGATGGCAACACCGCTGCCTTCACCGTCATCGTTTCCAGGTATTACCGGCTCATGCTTTGGGTGGCGCACAAATACACCGATCGGGTCATCGACGCCGAAGACCTACTACAAGAAGCCCTGCTTCGGGCCGCGAAAGGCCTCCACGTGTACCGGGGCGAATGCAGCCTTGGGGCCTGGCTGCATCGCCTTGTCGCCAACGCTGGCTACGATTACCTGCGCAAAGAACCCGCAGCGCATCCGGCCGCGCTCGACGACGACAACCAGCGCCGCACCATTGAAGGCATGCTGGCGCACAACCCAGTCGACATGGAGATCGCCGCCCTCGAAATCCAGCGGGCTATTAGCTATCTCACCGGAATATCTGCCGAGCTCGGGGAGGTGTTCATACTGATGGATTTAAAAGGCTACAACCAGCATGAGGCTGCCCGCATCACCGGGGTTTCCGGTAGCACTGTCAAAACCCGAAGATTTCAAGCCCGAACGTACCTGCGTGACGCCCTCGCGGCATAATCCTGGGTAGCGCTGAATACTGGAAACAAACCCGGCGGGAATACACCAGCATCTGGGACTGTTACTGTGGTTAGCGAAGAATAACCCATAAACAAGAACCCAGATGAAAGGTTTATCGTAACTATGACAGTGCATGATGTCATCATCATTGGCTCGGGTCCCGCCGGCTACACGGCCGCGCTCTACAGCGCTCGGGCCGACCTAAAACCCCTGGTCTTTGAGGGATACGAATACGGTGGCGCGCTCATGACAACCACCGAGGTGGAGAATTTCCCCGGCTTCCCGGATGGCATTATGGGGCCAGACCTCATGGAGGCAATGCGGAACCAGGCGGAACGGTTTGGCGCCGACCTGCGCCCCGAGCTGGTCACCAAGGTGGATCTTACGGGGGATACGAAAAAGGTGTGGGTTGATGACGAGGAATTTCAGGCCCGCGTCGTTATTCTCGCCACCGGTTCGGCAGCCCGCTACCTGGGGGTTCCCGGGGAACAAGAGCTCTTAGGGCATGGGGTTTCCGCCTGCGCCACCTGCGATGGGTTCTTCTTCCGGGACCATGACATTGCGGTGGTTGGGGGCGGCGACTCCGCCATGGAGGAGGCTATTTTCCTCACCAAGTTCGCTAAATCCGTGACTATTGTACACCGCCGGGAGGGGTTCCGAGCTTCGGCGATTATGCTGGAGCGTGCTCGGGCCAACGATAAAATCCGGTTCGCCACCAATAAGGTTGTGGAGAAAGTCCTGGGTGAGAGCGCCGTCACCGGGCTGGAGCTCCGCGACACCCAGACCGGGGAAACCTCCGTCCTGGATGTGACCGCCATGTTTGTGGCCATCGGGCATGATCCGCGCACCCAACTGTTCCGGGATGTGATCGACACCGACGAGACCGGGTATGTGACGGTCCAGCACCCCACCACCAAGACCAATATTCCCGGGGTGTTTGCCGTGGGTGATTTGGTGGATAATCACTACCAGCAAGCAATCACTGCAGCCGGCAGCGGCGCCCGGGGGGCCATTGATGCCGAACACTACCTGGCGGCGCTGTAAAACCTGTGGGCGTCGACAAGCAAAAAATAAGGAGACAACATGAAACCGATTGAAGTTACCGAAACCACGTTCCGCTCTGTTGTGGTGGAATCCGACAAACCCGTGCTCGTGGATTTTTGGGCGGAATGGTGCGGACCGTGCAAAAAACTGGCGCCGGTCATTGACCAGGTAGCGGAGGAATTTGACGGGCAAGTTGTGGTGGCAAAAGTCAATGTTGATAACGAACGCAACCTGGGGGCCATGTTCCAAATCATGTCCATCCCCACCTTGCTTATCTTCAAGGACGGCAAAAAAGTCGAGCAATTCATAGCCCGAGGTTCCAAAACTGAAATCGTGGCACAATTGAAGAAACACCTTTAGGGGAACTCCACTGTGCTACTGGAATTGACTGGTATCCTGACAAACAACATAGTTCACCCGTGAGGATAGGAGAAGCGTGTCTGATGTTTTAAAGGTGGGCGATAATAGCCCCCGTGTTGCTGAAGTGCGAAAGTCGCTCGCACGTTTGGGGTTGCTACCTAACTATAATGAAAGCGGCAACCCCGACCACGCAATTTACAACGCGGACACGCTTTTCGACGAAGAACTAGAAGCAGCGATCCGCGGATTCCAACAAACCCGCGGCATCATCGCCAGCGGCGAAATCAATGAAATGACCCTCCGAGTCCTTAGGGAAGCATCCTACGAGCTCGGGGCCCGCGTCCTCAACTACCAGCCGCATAACGAAATGAGTGGCGACGACGTGGTTCAGCTGCAACAACAGCTTCAAGAGCTCGGCTTCTACTCCGACCGCATCGACGGCCACTTTGGCGAACACACCTACCGAGCCCTCCTGAAATATCAAATGAACTACGGGCTCAATATGGATGGCATTTGCGGACCCAACACCATCAGATCACTAAATCGGTTGGGTCGCCGCATCACCGGTGGGTCACCCCAAAAACTTAGGGAACGCGAACGCATGCGCGCCGCCGGCCCCCGCCTTACTGGCAAACGCGTTGTCATAGATCCCTCCCTGGGTGGGCCCGACAAAGGCATGACTGTCCGCGGCCTCTACGGGGAAATCACCGAAGAAGAACTCATGTGGGACCTGGCATCCCGGGTGGAAGGCCGCATGATTGCCGCCGGCATGGAAACCATTGTTTCCCGACCCAGGCATGATAACCCCTCCCTCCGGCAGCGGGCCGACATCGCCAACGCCTTCAACGCCGACCTCATGATCTGTCTACAAGCCGACCGCTACCAAAATAACAAGGCCTCCGGCTGCGCTACCTTCTACTTCGGTTCCGAACAAGGAAATTACTCCATGACCGGGGAGCTCCTCTCCGGGTTCATCCAGCGGGAGATAGCGCACCGCACCAAACTCGTCAACTGCGGCAACCACGCCCGCACCTGGGATCTACTGCGCATGACCCAAATGCCCTGTGTGGAAGTGGTCACCGGCTACCTCACCAACCCTGGTGACGTGCGGATACTCACCAACCCCACTAAACGCGATGCTATAGCCGAATCCATTGTGGTCGCCGTGAAACGGCTGTACCTCATGGATAACGACGATAAACCCACCGGCACCTTCAAATTCAGCGAGCTGCTGGCCCAAGAAATGCTCAGCTAGCCGGCGCCGCTGGCGTTCAACGTTGGGGTGGGTGTTTGAGCACCTGGCACCCACCCCAGCACCCGGCCACAGCATGCCCGGCCTTATACCACTTGCCGCCAGTTTCGGCCACCTTCAGCACACTTGATCACCCCCGCTGTTTACCCCCCTGACATGCAGCCCCATTGGTCAACCCCGCCCTGGCGTTTCCATAAGGTGGTTGGTGTGGAACAGTTACAATTGGTGGCTTGGCCCAGAAAACCGCAGGTGCCGGCGTCGCAAAGCGGTGGCTGGAGTGCCTCGGACGCCTTCGAATACCACTATATACAGCTAACAAAACGGCTGGGATCGTTACGGTTTGCCTATAAGAAGGCTCCGTATTTCCTGCGATTTCTGCTGCATATCCAGGTTGCGCAGCTTTCGTGCCGCACGGCGGTGATTAGTTGCCTGGCGGCGGCGCGGGTGCACGGGATCCCCACGCTGAACCGCGAGCACTCCACGGTGGTCGAGCTGAACCTGCCGGGCCACGGGAAGCCGTCGTCGACGTACCCGGAGATTTTTCATTATCGCTGCGCCTACCTGCCCGAATCCGACATTACGGTGGTGAACGGATACCGGGTCACCACGATAGAACGCACCTTTGTGGATATTTGTGCGGTCAACGGCGCGCTGGAGGGGCTGGCGTTTATCGAGGCGGCACTGCGGCAAGGCTTCCGAAAACGGCAATTCCAAATGTATTTGGATTCGCATCGAGGCAAGTGGGGGATTACGAAAGCCCAGGAGGTGCTGGACCAAGCACTGTACGGGATTGATTCGGTGCATGAGACGCACGCCAGGTATGTGATTATGACCTGCCTGCCGCAACTCTCCGTGTCCGCCCAGGTAGTTTTCTACACCCTGAACTCGTATTATCGGGTTGATTTATTGATCGCGAACTCTTTAATCCTTGAGGTTGATGGCCGCGATAAATACGCCGGCCCCGACAAGCAGGCGCGCCAGGTCTACCAGAAGCAGATCGCCCGCGAGCAGTTCCTCCTCGACCTGGGCTACCACGTGGCACGCATCCACCCAGACGAGATCGCCACAAAGCTGGCGAACAAGGTGGCGTTCCTTACCAACAAGCCCCCACTAGACCGACACGTGATTGTGGACTTATACCATCAGCCGCCCTGGTGGCAGCGCACCTAGCTCGCTTTACGACGCACTCTGCACCCCATCCCACAATCTGGGATCCTCCCTGGGTCCCCCACGCCCCAACCCCCC
>CAJZGD010000017.1 GCA_915275065.1 uncultured Corynebacterium sp.
CGTGGGCGGGCCGGGTGATGGTGGTGGTGATGTGGTCGCCGTGCGTGAGGTTAGTTGTCACGTGTGGGTTCCTTCCGAAGTGTCGGCTTTGAGCTTGTCGACGCCGGGTCGGGGGCAGCATCGGTGGTGTTTGCTTCGGCTGAGTCGTCGGTTTCATAGCCGGCGTCGATCATGGCGGTGCGGGCGCAGCGCACCATCCATACGGTGAAGATGGTAACCAGGCCGGTGAGCGGCCAACCCATGAGGATGCTGACGACCCCGAGGCCGGTAACGTTATCGGCCTGGTAGAAGAGCTGTTTCACGAGGAATCTGGCGAGGAAGACCGCTGCCCACCCCAGGGTGGCCCAGGTGTAGGCCCAGCGGGCGCCTGGAACTTTTTGCCAGGTCATGCCGTCGCCGTTGATGCCTTTCCAAATGATGCCAACCATGGGCCACCGCACCAGGATGGAAATGAAGAACACGATGGCGAGGAGGAGGGACATCCAAATGCCGTAGGCGAAGTATCCTTTGGCGGAGCCGGTGTACCAGGCGATAGCGGCGCCGATGCCGACACCCATGAACCCGGAGATCGCGGGTTGCAGGTTTTCCTTGCGGATGAGTCGCCACACGAGGATGAGGGTGGCCATGCTCAGGGCGGCGATAAGGGCGGGGTTGAGTCCCCATTTGTTGTTGACTGGCACAAACACCAGGATGGGAAGTGTGGAGGACACTAACCCGCTGAGTCCGCCCATTTGTTCCAGCAGCGTGGGGGGTGGCCCGTCGGGACTGTCATCGCCGGGGTTATTGGGGTCGCCGTCGATAAGCTTTTCGCTGGTCACCTATGCTATTCCTTCGTATCATTGTCGGCCGCCTGGGCTGCTTCTTGGGCAGCTTTTTGGCGGCGTTCCATTTCTTTTTGCACTTGGGCGGCGAGCGGGCCGGGGAGTGCAACCGGCAGGGATGATCCAGCCAGGATGGGGTCTTTGCCACGCATGACGAAGGTTCGGGCGGTGATTTCCCGCCCGAGTGCCGCCATTTCGTCCGCGTGGTCGATTGGGGCGGCGAGGGTCATGCGCAGCATCCAGCGGGGGCCATCCACCCCGATGATGCGGACAATGCCGCCACCGCCAGGGGCGGAGCCAACAACTTCACGCCCCCAGGGCCCGTATTCGACTACCACATCCAGGCCATCGCTACGCATGCCCTGGGTGATTTCTTTCACGGTTTCTCGCCATTGGCCGGCCCGGGCGGGGGCGGCGAACGCTACCGGGGTGCACCGACCGTGTTCGGTTAAAATGTGCAGCATTTTCGGGCCGTCGGCACCCATTTCTACCTGCACTTCCGATTTGAACGGCAGGGGGATGAGCATGGATCCCAGGTTGAGTATGCCGGTGGAAAAATCGGAGAAATCGAAGTCGTCAATGCTCACGGAGTCACCGTCGAAGGGGCCGGAGTCGCCGTCGATGGCGTCGTGGACCGGGTCCGGGGTGTCGTCGTATTCGTCCCCCATGATGATGGCGCCGGAGGTTGAAGTGGTGGGAGTGGCGCCGGCATCCGGGGCATCAGCCGGGGCGGAATCGGCTGGCTTCGCCGACATGCCACCATCATCATTATCATTGTCGTAGCTGCCGCCTGCGGGAGCCCGGTGGGTGCGCCGAGTGTTGCTGGCAGCGTTGAGGTCTTCGTCTATGATGTCTTCCTCAAAGTCATCATCGTCGTAGTCGTAGTTGTTATCCTCGGCTTTTTTCTTGGAGAACGGCCACAGTGGCATGTTTCTCACCCTTTCGTTTTCCCCTGACCATATGCGTGGTGAATATTAGTCAAGAAATGTCATGGTTGGTTAGTCAATTCCCGTGGACCCGTAGCCCTGGTCACCGCGGAGCGTGTCGTCTAATTCGTCTGCTTCGGTAAAATCGAAGAGCTCGACTTTTTGGACGACTAGTTGTGCAATGCGCTCTCCCCGGTTGATGTGGATGGGAGTGCGGGGGTCAAGGTTGATGAGGCAAACTTTCAATTCACCCCGATAACCGGCATCAATGGTGCCTGGGGCATTGACCATGCCCAATCCTTCCCGAAGCGCCCGACCCGACCTGGGGTGGATAAGCCCCACTGTACCAAGAGGTAGCGCAATGGCTATGCCGGTGCCTATAAGGGCGCGTTCCCCCGGGTGAATGACGCAGGTTTCGGTGGAGTATAGGTCCACACCAGCATCACCGGTATGGGCTCGTACCGGGATGGGGAGTTCTTTATCTATTCGTTTGATGCGAATGTGATTGATGACGTTATTATTCACGGCTAGGTTGCTCCTTGACATGGTGGTTATACAGTTGTGAATCGAGTGTAGTCAAGAAATCACTATCGCTCCCCAACCCCACCCTCGACTACTGGTGCCGCCACCTATAGTTAAGCGTCGTCAAGCATGCAGATATGTGGGGTTCAAAGTGAATTAAAGACCTGAGGTGTTGAAGTACACTTGGCTACTGTGAGTAACAATCAAGCACAGCCGAACACTGCAGAACCTAAGGTTTTGTATTCAGAGCGTCAATGGGTGCCCTGGTATTGGTGGTTAATCGCCGCATTTATTGTTGCACTCATCTCTGCCCAGTTTGCCTTGAACCGGGCAGCGTTATGGCTTTATATTCCCGCGGTTGTGCTCAGTGTGCTTGCGGTGTGGGTGTTGGTGTCGCTGTCGTCCACCAGTGTTGTGGTTGAGGAAGATCCCGATGGTACCCGCTGGTTAGTGACGGGACAGGCGAACCTGCCGCACACGGTGGTGTCACGATCGTTGGCGGTGCCGGCAACGGCGAAGCGGAATGCCATGGGGCGGCAGTTAGATCCGGCGGCGTTCGTGGTGTCGCACGGGTGGGTGCCGGAAATGGTGATGCTGGTGCTCAACGACCCGGAGGATCCCACACCGTATTGGTTGGTGGCTTCCAAGCATCCGGAACAGTTATTGACCGCGTTTTTACCGGAGCAACGGTCCGACACCGACCAGGCTGCGACAACCAGCCGTAATGCATAAAACGCCCTCACCACCAGGTTTTTCCCATACAGGACTCCCCTAGATTCCCTTGCGTTCGATACTACGAATGCGGGTGCAGGTGGTGAAAGCGTGAGCGGTGAAAGCGGGTTAGGCGCAATCTTTACACACGATAGAGCCGTCAGGCTCGGTGTGATCAATCCGGTTATTATTCTGCACGAGGAAGCACACCGAGCAGGTAAATTCGTTCTCCCTGCGGGGAATCACTGTGACATTGAGTTCTTCGCCAGCAACATCAACGCTGGGCAGGTCGAAGGGTTCAACGATTTCACCGTCGTCGTCCATGTCGTTGGTAACGTTTTCCGCCGCCTTGAGGCCTTCGAGGGAATCAGTTTCGATCTCGTCCTCAGCGCGACGACGTGGTGCATCATAGTCGGTTGCCATAAGACTTTTTGCTTCCTATTCAGATTAATTATGGATACGATAAATTAAGCCTTGAGACCTAGCCGGCAGCACCAACATATAACATGTCATGCAGTGCCACCACCTTATTGGTCAGGTTGCCGATAGTTTTACACGCTTTTTATCACTGATGCGGCTAAATGTGCTCAGTGTCGCTCACAATAGTATGTGACGTAGGAGTGTTGACTACCCCCACCCCATACCATCGGCGGATCATTATCTGTCACCGACGACCTACGAGTCATTCAATCCCACAGTACAAAACCGGTATCACTCCCGTTTTTACTGGCTTCGTGGCGCATCTTAAGGCACAACATGCCATGTTGTCATATTTCCCCACCCAGCGGCTCCCACGATGTTTCCACAAAACCGGCAACTAGCTGCGATTATGATAGTAAATTCACACGGGGCGGAAAAAGCGCATTATCCCCGGTTAACCGTATTGATTGTCGGGAAGTGCCGCGGGAATTCTTCGCATAACAGTCGCAAACTGGCGGGCAATCCCCGGCGCGCATGCCCACACCAGATTCTTGTCGGCCTCATGATGGCTAGGGCTGCCATAGCGTGGGGTTTCCACCACTGCCCCGGCTTCCAGTGCCACCAGCGCTCCCGCAGCGTAATCCCATACGTTCGTGGCGTGTTCGTAATAGGCTTCTACCTGACCGTCGGCAACGGCGCACAGGTCGAGGGCGGCGCTTCCCCGGCGGCGAATGTCCCGAATGGTGCCAATGAGTTCCCCCAGGATTTCGACTTGTTTTTTGCGCCGGGCGGCGGAGTAGGAGAATCCGGTGGCCACCAGGCTGAGGGTAAGGCTGGTTTCGGTAGATGCGGAAATCAACCGCGGCGGGGTGTGCGGCCCTAAGGTGATGGCGCCCCCATTTTTACTGGCAACCCAAAGTTGTCCGGTGGCGACGTTGAGGACAACGCCGGCAACGAGAGTGTGGTCGATTTCGGCGGCGAGCGAAACAGCGTATTGGGGCTGGTTGTATAGGAAATTGACGGTGCCGTCGATGGGGTCGACGATCCAAGTGACGCCGGTGGTGGCGGTGGTGGCGGTGCCTTCCTCGCCGATCATGCCGTCACCGGGGCGGAGCTCGGTGAGCATGGTGCGAATGACTTCTTCGGCCGCAGTGTCGACAATGGTCACAGGGTCGACGTCGGAGGATTTGGTGGTGGTGACCGCCTGGAGGTTTTCGATGGCGGCGCGACGTTCGGCAATGACCTTGGCCGCGGCGGCGGCAATGGTGACGGCGGTGCGGGCAAGTTCGGCGTGGCGTTGTTCCTCAGGGTGACCGGCAAACCCTTCGGTGAGGAAGCTGGTGTCGTACTGGTAGTCGAACAGTTCCGCTTGTCGACGCCCACCCCAATGGTTGGCGGCCTGGGTGATTGCGGAAACCCGGAGATCGTGATAGTTCATATCGGTTAAGGGCATAGAACCCATTATGCCGATGGACCCCACATCATGGCGAACGTGATAAATATCACTTATCAGGCATTTCTTCAGTTGGGTCATAGGAATTTTGTGTTATGCGCTGCCGATTTTCAGTAAACTAACCTTTATGACCCGGATTGGATTTGGTATTGATGTTGGCGGCTCTGGTATTAAGGGCGCCCGAGTTGATCTTGACACTGGTGAGTTCATTGGTGAGCGCATCAAAATACTCACCCCCCAGCCGGCAACCCCTGATGCGGTTGCTGCCACCTGCGCCGAAATTGTAAAGATTGCCGAATGGCCGGATGCGGTGGGTATCACACTGCCGAGTGTGATTAAGAATAAGGTGGTGCTGTCGGCGGCGAATATTGATCCCAGCTGGGTGGGGGTTGATTCGCATGAGTTATTCGCCAAGCATCTGCCGGGGACGGATGTGCATGTGCTCAACGATGCGGATGCGGCCGGCGTGGCGGAGGCCCATTTCGGGGACCCGTTGGCGAAGTCGGGTGCGGTCATGATGTTGACGTTTGGCACGGGCATTGGTTCGGCGCTGCTGATCGATGGTGTGGTGTTCCCGAACACGGAGTTGGGCCATATGATCATTGACGGCCAGGACGCGGAGAATATTGCGTCGTCCCGCATCAAGGATGTGGAGGAGTTGAGCTATAAGAAGTGGGCCGTGCGGGTGGATAAGGTGATGCACGAGTATGAGCGGCTGTTTAACCCGACGGTGTTTGTGGTGGGGGGCGGGATTTCCCGGAAGGCGGATAAGTGGGTGCCGCTGTTGACGATTGAGACCCCGGTGGTGCCGGCCCAGCTCCGGAATCGGGCGGGTATTGTGGGCGCCGCAATGGCGGTGGAGGCTGGTTTGCACCCATAGGTTGGAAAATATTATTCACTGAAGGCGCTACCCTGATGGGCCACCCCGGCTCATCAGTAAGTTTGTGATGTGATCCACCTTTTGGCCCGTCGTAAAGCAAAAGTGCCACTTGGGTGGTGGGCAGAGAGCTGGACAAGTCAGCATTTTTTGTGCACTTGTTTTATAATGGCATGTTGTCCATGACAGGGAAGCACGGTTTCAGCGCCTTTTGCAGTTTTCCATCAAAATTTTTACCAGTTGGTTGGGAATCTTTTTGCGGCTGCTGAGATGTACACAACCCATCTAGTAGTTCTAGTTTCACTAGTTTCATCCACAGTCAATGATTTTTCCAGGCGAAAGGGCGTACGTGGCAGCCACTGAGAATTCAGATACTTCCGCAACCGCACGCATTGGCGGCAGCTCCACCGAGGGGGCGGCTTCAAGCGGCACTCCACAACCAGCAACCAAGAAGGTAGCAAAGAAAACCGCCCGTAAGGCAACTGCTCGCAAGGCAGCCCCGCGTACCGCTGCCCCAACCGCACCGGAGGCTACGGCCGCTGGTGCTAGCGCAGGAGAGTCCACCACAGCTGCTCCTGCTGCGCGTCGGTCAGCGGCGAAGAAGACCACCAAGAAAACCGCGGCGAAGAAGAGTGTAGCGAAAAAAACCACGGCAAAAAAGACCACTCGGAAAGCTGCCCCCAAAAAGGCGGCTGCAACTGATGCTATTGAGGTGACAGCAGCGGCTGATGTTGCAGCTACCGCTGATGCACCGGCGGCACCGGCGAAGAAAACTGCGAAAAAGGTCACAAAGAAGACCGCGAAGAAGACGACGAAGAAAACCACGCGGAAAACCGCGGCGAAGAAGACGACGGCAAAAAAGACTGCCGCGAAAAAGACCGCGGCCAAGAAAACCGCCGCGAAGAAAACTACCCGCAAGGCTGCGGTGACCGCTGCGAAGAAGCCAGCCGTGGCGCCGAAGTCGATCAAGATGGATGATGACCTCATTGATGATGAGGATTCATTATTAGAGCCGGATTCCGACTTTGATTTGGCCAATGGGCTCAGCGACTCCGATGTGGATGGCTATGAGGACGATCAGGATGCGGTCATAGATCCGCACCTCAGCGACGATGACGATGCCATGCCGCCCGTGGATGAGGAAGATGAAGACAGTTCCTCGGTGTGGGATGAGGACGAATCGGCTGCGCTGCGGCAGGCCCGGAAGGATGCGGAGCTTACCGCGTCGGCGGATTCGGTGCGCGCCTATCTCAAGCAGATCGGCAAGGTTGCGTTGCTGAATGCGGAGCAGGAGGTGTCGCTGGCGAAACGCATCGAGGCGGGCTTGTATGCGGACTATCGCATGAAGCAGATGGAGAAGGCCTACAGCAGCGGCGATAAGGAGGCGAAGCTGACGCCCGCGGTGAAGCGGGATTTGCGGGCCATCGCCCGGGACGGTAGGAAGGCGAAGAATCACCTGTTAGAGGCCAACCTACGGTTGGTGGTGTCGTTGGCAAAGCGGTATACGGGCCGCGGCATGGCGTTTCTGGATTTGATTCAGGAGGGCAACCTGGGGTTGATTCGCGCGGTGGAGAAGTTCGACTACACCAAGGGCTATAAGTTCTCTACCTATGCGACGTGGTGGATCCGCCAGGCGATCACGCGTGCTATGGCGGATCAGGCACGAACGATCCGTATCCCGGTGCACATGGTGGAGGTTATTAATAAGCTCGGCCGGATCCAACGGGAGCTGTTGCAGGATTTGGGCCGGGAGCCCACCCCGTATGAGTTGTCGAAGGAAATGGATATCACCGAGGATAAGGTGTTGGAAATCCAGCAGTACGCCAGGGAGCCGATTTCGCTGGACCAGACCATTGGTGACGAGGGCGATTCCCAGCTGGGTGACTTCATTGAGGATTCCGAGGCTGTGATCGCAGTGGATGCGGTGTCGTTCACCCTGCTGCAAGACCAGTTGCAGGATGTGTTGCACACTTTGTCGGAGCGGGAAGCCGGCGTGGTGAAGCTGCGGTTCGGGTTGACAGATGGCATGCCCCGGACTCTGGACGAGATTGGTCAGGTGTATGGGGTGACTCGGGAGCGGATTCGGCAGATCGAGTCGAAGACCATGTCGAAGCTGCGGCACCCGTCACGTTCGCAGGTGCTGCGGGATTACCTCGACTAGCCGCCAGGTCATAACGGGAAAGTTTTCACCCCCACCGGTTGTGGTTTCCAACTGGTGGGGTGGTTTTATGCTAATGCCCATTCGCCGTTGTGCTAGGCGTCTTCGAGGCTGTTATCGGGGAGGTAGCTTCGGTAACTATCGTAATTGTCATAGCCGCTATCGGCCACTTCAAATACCAAAAAGATTACAATTCCAACAATAATAATGGCGATGCACACGCTGGAAAGCACCAGGCCGGTAATGGCAAAGCCGGTCATGCGGTTTTGCTCCACATAGTTTTTGCGGCGCACAAATGCCACAATGGAAACCACCAGGGTTGTTATTGCGATAATGGGTGGCCACCACCCCATGAATATCAGCGAGGGAATGCACAATAGTCCCATCACCATGGCAATCAGCCCCAGATGATTCTTTTTCTGTGGGTCTACCGCTACCGGCGCGGGCGCATAGGGGTTGGCGGTATACGGGATCTGCTGCGGCGGCTGCATGTTCGGCCCGTAAGTCATGGTATTTGGTTGCACGCCCATGCCACCGCTTTGCGACGCCCCTTGCGGTGGGACGGGTGGCCCCTGCCAGGAGGCTTGCTGCTGGCTTTGCTGCCACTGATCAGGCTGTTGTGGCTGCTGCACCTGCTGCTGCGGTTGTTGTGGTTCGGATTCAAATGGGGATACTGGATAGGCTTTATCGTAAGGATTGCTATGCGGTTGTTGCGGGTTATCGGGATACGTCATTAGTTATGTTTCTCCTATTGGTCACTTATATTTTGGCATATCCACCAGACATGGCAGAAGATACCCACCCAGCAAATCTTCACATATTCCCCATAACCGCACGCTTTTAGCACCCATCAGCTTGTGGAATCCCAGAGATGGCGCCCCAATAACTCCCCCACATTCATGGGGAAAGCATCATTGGGGCGCGGGTGCTGAAGGTTACGAAGCTGGTGCTAGTTGCGGGGTTTCACCGTACACCCGATTCTTTTTGTATCCAATGCTCCGGTGGGCAATCTCTATTGGTCCACGTTTGCCTGTGAGTGACCACAGGTAGGCGAAGATGAGAGTCACCAACCAAACACCGGTCGCGGTCACCGCCACTATGCCCACGGACTGCCCAGAACCAATACCCAGGAACCAGGGGGTCATAATGAAAATGAATGTGACCGATTGCAACACGTAACCGGTCATGGACATCCGACCCAGGGCGGTAAGCATGCGAATGGGCAACGTATCGGTCAACTTGCGGCGTTCCACCCAGCTAGCAATCCACGAAATCCACACCACGATTCCCGGACCCGATACCATACCCACAAGCGTGTTGAGGATGTAGAGGAATTTTTCATGCCCAAGAATCCCAAGGCTAGCCAACCCCACTGGCAAGCCGACCGCGATTACAATAATCACGGTAATGGTGGCAGCAATCCGCATAGGCATTCGGAAATGTTCGGGATGCTCTAACACCCCATTGCGGCCGGCGACGAATCCAATGAGGATCACCGATCCTACCAAGGGGAGAGCAAACGGGAACCGGAGAAAATTATATATAAAGGCCAAGGAAGCACCCCGAACCAATTGGTCCTGCACATAGCCGTGGCCATAGCCTTGCAGCAGTACTGCGTTCATGTCCGAGTAGGACAACAGGGCACCATTCATCACCATGGATAAGACGAACAACACCCCGGCAGTGATGAGCAGGGTTTTGTTCGTGGCGTTACGTAAGGGAATAACCAGTACCAATATGATCAAGCCGTAGTTGAACATGATGTCCCCGTAGAAGAGGAAGACCATGTGCACGATACCGAAAAGGATCAACGCCCCATAACGGCGCAGCAAGATTGCGCGGCATTGTTTCTTGGTGGCGCCTTTGCGCTGTTCCCGAACCAGGATCATGCCCACCCCATAACCTAAAAGGGTGGCGAACATGGGCAGGCCCCTGGTGTGCACAAACATATCTGTCAAGATGATGGTGACCTTGTCCCACAGCGAATTATTGACGATGATCCCGGAAAGCGTCCTGTGGTACCCCTGGGGAACATCGCCGATCCTTAAGCTCCACGCGGTAATACCATTAGCGATAGCAATCCCTAAAAGGGCCGCGCCACGAGCAAGATCCGGGGTGAGAATACGAACAGATGCCATGACAGAAACCCGATTTCATTATGAGAAAACAGTATTCACCTCAAACTTATCACGCCTTTTCGTCACAGCCCATGACATATCACATTATCTGCGTTTTGGCGTTGGGTAGCCTCCCATATCCGAGGGTACGGTGCAGAATCTCTAGTGGTCCACGCCTGGTGGTGAGTGACCACAGGTAGGCAAAAACCATAGTGACCACCCAAATACCGGCGGCAATGAGGGTAACAGTAGCGGCCCCACGGCCGGCACCGATTGCTAGACCCCACGGCACCATGATGATGGTAAACAATACTGATTGCAACACGTAACCGGTCATAGACATCTGTCCCAAGGCAGCAAGCATGCGGATCCATAGCCTATTCGACCGATGGCGTTTTTGCACCCACCGAGCGACCCAGAAAATCCACACCACAAACCCGGGCCCGGTCCACAGGCCGGCCACCCGGTTGATCCCATGCCAAAATGGTTCCGCCGGCAGCACCCCCAGGGCGGATAGCCCCCATGGGATTCCGACCCCCGCGATGACCAGCACCGTAATGCCGGCAGCGATCCGCATGGGCATGACATACCGATCGGGATGCTCCAGCACGCCCTTCCTGCCGGCGATAAAGCCAAGGAGAATGAGTGGTCCCAAGGTCACCAGGTCGATGAAGAATTGTCCAGGCGTCCGCAGCAGGACGACGAAGCCCGGATAAAGTTGGTCAATAAGATAACCGGATCCCCCATCCTGGCTGATGGGGGTTGCGGGTGCTACAGCATCAAAGGGACTATACCCCCACGGGGCTATGAGCACCGCCCCGACAACTGCGGAAACACCAACAAGCCTGATTAATATCCGGTCAGGGAACGTACATATGAGCACCACAACCAGGGCGATGAGCCCATAGGTGAGCATGATATCGCCGTAAAACAGAAACACCGTGTGCAAGGCACCGATGATCGCCAGTACCCCATACCTGCGGGCCAAAATGACACGCACACTCCGGGGGGTGGCACCTTTCCGCCATTCCCGCACAAGGATCATGCCGATGCCATAGCCTAACAGCGTGGCGAACATGGGCAGCCCTCTCACATGCACAAACAGCGTGCCTATGACCACCATGATTTTGTCCCATCGGGAGTCATCCACGATGATTCCGGCATAGGTTTCAAGCTCATTTTCGGCAGCAGGCAGCCCGGTTGCACTCCACGTGGTGATGCCGTTGGCGACAGCAATACCGAGCAGCGCAGCACCACGGGCAAGATCCGGGGCAAGCTTACGGTAATCTCGCAACGTTGATGTCATGATTTCTAGTTTCGCGTTAGTGCTTGTCGACGAACAAAGGTAGCCCAACCCCATGAAAACCAAAACCCCTTGGCTTATTGGTGCGAGCCAAAGGGTAGTAAGCTGGGCTGGCGCGCAGGGCACGTCGCCAAGCGATTGCCGAAGGAATCAATTATTTGGTGTTTGTAATCTTTTCTTGGATACACTGCGACTGCGCCGTGGGGTCAGCAATGGTGAGGCAATCTGGTGCCACCGACATCACGTAAACCGCGATGGCGGTGAATAAACCACCGATGAGCACACCTATGACCGAGATGATCAACGCGGCAATGCTCATTCCTTTCCTAGCGGTCAATGGCAGATAGTTTTTCACTTTCGCCAACGCAATAATTGCCAAGATAAAACCAATAAATGACAGTACAACACCCACGACTGGCACCCAGCAGGTAACCAACCCGATGAGTGCCAACACCAGTGCCACCATGGCCATGACATTCTTCTTCCCCATGGACATCATCATGTCATTATCGGGAAACGCGCCTGGTAGATTTGGATCGCTATATGATGAGTAATTAGGGATGGACATTTTTCACTCCGTTTCGTGATGTTTGTTACCTCTACCACCCTACCGAAGATTTCCCCTGCTTCCACCGGCAATATGTCATATGGCTGCCGTACTCTATGAGCTAGCTCGCCGTAAGCTTTTGTTCAAGACATTGCTGACGTGCCGGGTAATCATCCATGTCGACACATTCGGGGGTGATTGAGTGGGTGTAATGCAGTTAGGAAACTTTGAGGGTCAGCACCACATCATAATCCGGCAATCTGCCAGGCTGGCCTGCGTCACCAGAACCGCCAGATGATGGGAAACTAGGTTATGGCCGCGAACATGCCACCGACATGAAAAATATTCATGCACACCCTTAGGATCGCTTTACAACCTTCTGAATACATTGGGCTTTCTCGCTATTGGTTCCTTGCTGGCATTCCGGGTGCTTTTCTAAAAGGAGGTAGATATTCACCATATAGAAGATGAAGATGGCCAGACTCGTCACGGCACATGCCAACGCCACAATGGAAAACCAGGTGCGACGATTTTCTGGGGCATACTTCTTCCGTTGCACCAGCGCCACGATGGCGGCAACGATACAGACCAGTGTCAGGAAAATGCCGGACCGCGGGTCCATAAGCATCGAAATAATAGCGAGAACGCCGAAGGCCAGGGCCGTGATTTCCAGGTAGTTTTTCTTGTCTCGGATCAGACCATCATCTAACTCCGGCGTCATAGCAAACGCAGCTCCGGTGTCATAATTCGGGAGTTCACCATTGCCGCCCTGAGGATCGCTAGGATCATTCGGATTAGGGTTCGTCATAACCTACTACTCCTTTAGGTTGTTGTTTTTGACACCTCACCACCCTACCGCAGGCATCGGACACCCTTCGCTTACTTAGCAAAAAATTACTAATATGTGACAGTATTTTAATACGTGCAGGCCACAAACTCCGCCGTCGGGCCTTCATTGAAAAACCCGCGAGCTAACCTTGAGCTGGGAAAATAGCAATAGCGGCGGAACAAAACCCACCATATTCACCCCATATTCGTCCCGCCACCCCCATTTTCAGTGTCACTAAGAAGCTCATGGGTATCGGGATGAATTTTTCTTAATATTCTGCGTGGATTTTCTATGGTTACGGTTACCTCCCACTGCCCCCCCCTGCAATGATGCGACACTGGCGGTGACGGTCTCATGAGCCCCAACTATGACACCGCCACCGGCCCCTCCCCCAACCGATCTGCGGGAGCTACCAGCGTCGTAAGTAATTAATGCGCTCCCGCAGCTGCTCCGCGGAACACATTGCCGTTGGCGGACCACCGCACTTCTGGCGCGCCTCGGTGTGGATCGACCCATGCGGCCGGCCGGTCCGGGACGCGGTGATCGCTACCAGAGCATTCAGCTCCTTACGCAGCTGGGGGATTTCCTGGCTGGCCAGCCGCTCCTCCGCATCCTTACGGCCCTGGGAGCTACGGGCCTCCTGCTCCCGCTTCGCCGCCTCTTTCGCCTCACGCTCTCGAACATTCAGCTGCTCCTCCTGGCGTTTCCGCAACAGTTGGCGCATCTGTTCCGCATCCAACAGGCCCGGCAACCCCAGGTAGTCGGCCTCCTCGCTCGAACCGGCCACGGTGGCGGTCCCGTAGGAAGAACCGTCGTAGATCAGCGTGTCCAGTTCGGCCTCGGCACCTAAGGACTCGTAGGCTTTGAGTTGGTCCGCCTCGGTCTCCCGCTTATTTGCCTCGGCAAGCAGCTCATCATCCCAACCGCCCGTTTCCCGGTGGGGTTTACCTAACACGTGGTCCCGTGACACCTCCAGTTTTGCCGCCAAGTCCAGGAGGACCGGCACCGAGGGCAGAAACACGCTGGCGGTTTCCCCGGGGCGTCTAGAGCGAACAAACCGGCCGATGGCCTGGGCGAAAAACAGTGGGGTCGACGCCGACGTGGCATACACGCCCACCGCCAGCCGGGGCACGTCCACGCCCTCGGACACCATGCGCACCGCAACCATCCACTCGTCCGTGCTGCCCGCGAATTTTTCAATCCGCTCCGAAGCACCAGCCTCATCCGACAGCACCACCGACACCGGGGTGGTGGATAGCTTCTCTAGGATCTTGGCATAAGCACGCGCGGTGGTTTTATCCGTGGCAATCACCAGGCCCCCGGCATCGGGAATGGTTTTCCGCAACTGGTGCAGCCGGGTGTGCGCGGCCCGCAACACCGCCGGAATCCAATCACCCTGCGGATCCAGGGCAGTCTTCCACGCCCTGGCGGTCTGCTCGGCATTCAGCGGCTCGCCCAAACGGGCGGCAAACTCCTCACCCGCACTGGTGCGCCACCGGGCCTCACCCGAGTAGGCGAGAAACACCACCGGCCGCACCACACCGTCCGCAAGCGCGTCCGAATACCCATAGGTGTGGTCCGCCTGCGACACTAAATGCCCCTCACCATCCTCGGCATACCGCACAAATGGAATGGTGGAATCATCCGACCGAAACGGCGTACCCGTGAGCGCCAGGCGGCGCGTCGCATCCTGGTAGGCCTCCTTAATGCCATCACCCCAGCTTTTCGCATCGCCACCGTGGTGAATCTCGTCGAGAATCACCAGGGAACGCTTGGCAGTGGTGACCGCATAATGCTTATACGGGTGCATCGCCACCTGCGCATAGGTCACCACCACCCCATCGTATTGCGGGTTGATGGCATCGGTGTTTTTAAACGCCGGATCCAGGCTCAACCCCACCCGGGCGGCGGCCTCCGACCATTGCACCTTCAGATGCTCCGTGGGGACCACAACAATGATGCGATCCACGGTACGTCGAGTTTTCAGCTCCGTCGCCACCCTCAGGGCAAAGGTGGTTTTACCTGCGCCAGGGGTAGCGACAGCCAGGAAGTCGTGCGGCTTGGTGTCCAGATATTTCGTCAGCGCCTGCTGCTGCCATACCCGAAGATCGCTGCTCACTTCTTGCGCAGGCTCCGATACACTCGCTCACAGTCGGGGCACACTGGTGAACCGGGTTTGGCTTGTTTGGTCACCGGAAAGGTTTCCCCACAGAGTGCGACAACCATTTTTCCGGAAACAGCTGATTCAACAATTTGGTCTTTTTTGACATAGTGGAAGAACTTCGGGGTGTCATCATCAGTGCTGATGTCCTCCCGAATGTCTGGCCGTTCGATGGTTTTGGTACTTGTAGTCACCCCTCTATATTGCCCGACGTTCGCTAATCATGCTAAGCCGGATTCATTTGTTAAATTGTTAAATATGGCACACGGCAATCGAGATTCCCTCTTTACCACTCATTCCCCCACTCATCGGGGTGACTCGTCCCACGATCACCCTTTCCGGCGCGACGAGGATCATGCCGATTCTTCTTCGAAATTTTCCTATCACTCTGATCGGGATTTTTCCCCGTTTCAGCAGCGGTATTCCGGCAAAGAGCCCCCAGAGGACACCGAGAAACAGTTCGAATATATTGATATGGTCGAACAGACTGATACCACGAGCACCGCATCGCGTCAACAAGCACCCCGGCGGAAAGCGGGTTTGAAGCGTAAGCTGCATCGCTTACGGCGCAATAATGTTCCGTTGGTCACCACTGCTTCCTACTCCCCCACCCAGAACCGTAAGAAGCGCGAAAAACAGTACATGTGGATTCAGGGGTCGCGGTTGCCGTTTTTATTCTTGGCGATGGTGACCTACATGTCGATGCATAACGTGTGGCTGTCCGCCCTGCTATTTATCATTTCGGTGCCGCTGCCGTGGATCGCGGTGGTGTTAGCAAACGGTATTGGCGAGCCGCGTGACGCCCGGGTCCCGGCGGTGTATAAGCCGGCAGCGTTGCGGGAGCAAGCTGCGGCCCAGGGCCGGCAGCGGGCGCAAATGGTTCGGGGAACTAGGGTGCCGCCCAGGCAGCTGCCGGCCGGCTCCGATCCTGCTTGACGACGACAACCGCCCACAGACTATTCCGCCTCCCGGATCAACCGCATACTGGTGATGCCACTTTGACTTAATAGCCCCAAACACATGCGGTTGAGAATCCCCCGTTTCTCGTTCACGGTGGAATCCAGCGGAAGCCGGGCCGACACCAACTGTGGGTGGGTAATGAAACTGTTGTCATCTACGGGGAGAAGCTCACCCAGGTACCGGTTGCCGGATTCGTGAATGGTCATGCGCCGAATGGCCACGGGCTCGTCCTCGCGGCGGCTGGCCAGCCCAACCCAAAGATCGTAGTCGCTGTTGAAACACCGCTCCTGGAGGGAAAGCACGCTAGCGAAGGTTTCGAGCAGCGTCAATTCCAGCTCAACATGGGAGACGTGTGCGGGACCCGCCGTTGGAAAAACCTCGGGCTGATGATACTGGCCAAGGTATGCAACATCCGCGTCGTCGGGAGACTCCTCCCCGCCTAGTTGAATCGCGAAGCGGATAATGCCGGTCGTGGTGATTTCGCACCGGCTAGAGGCCCAAGAACCAGTCTCGGTTTCATCCTGATACCGCAGGGTGGCGTTGTCGACGTGGATGGGATCGTCACCGAAATGGAAGACAATGAGGTTTTGGTCGTAGCCCTTCTCCAGGTAGTCGGTGGTGTAAAAATCATAGAAGGTCCGCTCGATTTTCTGGGTGGTGATTTCGGGCAGCAGCCGGTGGGTGGGGACGGCCACAAGCACGAAGGTTGCGCCACCATAGATGGGAGCAAGGCGCTGGTATTCGTCGATGAGGGCGGGAATGGTGTGAGCACGCCAGGCGGAAAAGTTTCGGACCTCAAGGCGAAGCTGGTGTTGCTCCGCATCGGTGAGGTATTCGAGCGTGGGGGTAGTACCGCGACGGATGGGGACTGTGCCGTCGGCAAGGTGATGGGGCGCCTGGTCGTCGTAAGGCACTTCGATCGCGTAGACGACGCCAGTCGGGGCGACGGGGATGTGGTGCACGGTAACGTCAGTGAGCAGCGGGGTGACAAGGTCGCGGGCTACCTGAGTGACCGTGTGGTCAATGTCGGTGATCGGCTGGCAGGGCGCGAGGTTTTCGACAACCCCATCGGGGGCGCGAATGCCGTAGAAAATCCACCCGCCGCCCCGGTTGGCGAGGGCGCACAGGTCACGGGCCAGGGCGGCGGCGATGGCATGCGGTGTTTCGCGGAACATGAGGTCGCCTTGTTCGCGCGCCCCAACCCGAATTGCTTCCCTGAGGAGATACTGGTCGAGGGGCGTCATAGCCAACAGTTCGAGTTCCCGGTGCAAGGGGGTGAACACCATGTTTCGTCCTCCAAGATTGGCGTGGTGGGGTTTCACGCGAATGCAATAACCACCACAATCGACAGTCGCCCACATGCTACCTGCCGGGTTGGACACAGTACTATGTAGTACTTGAGCTTATGGCGTCTCAGCCAGGTTTTTCATCGTCAAGGAGTATTGTTATGCGTTCACCATTGGGTGTGGTTGCCCCACGTCTTCAGGAGGTTTTCCGTGATCTCGGCTTCGATTCCGCCGGGGTTGCGGAGTATTTAGGCAGCACAACAATGGCGGCATTGCGGCGGGGCG
>CAJZGD010000018.1 GCA_915275065.1 uncultured Corynebacterium sp.
GGGCTGCCACCGGGTCGATCGTGTGGTAGGGGACCAGCCGATCGGCCACGACCGGCACCCCATAGAGCGTGGAGCGTTGGTATGCCATGGCGGCGGCTCGTTTGCTCGACCAGTGCGGTTCGGAATACGTGCTTTTTAGAAGGTTTGCCGCAAGGCGCTCCACCCAGCGGGGGTCGATACTGGCCACGTCACGGGCCCACAGCCGGGAGGTTTCCACCAACTCCGCGGCCATAACATACTGCGGATTGGTCTTTGCCAACGCGGATCCGGGGAAAATCATGAATTTGGTGTTGCGGGCACCCTGGTATTCCCGGGTGTCAACATTCCGAATACCAATATGTGACAGCAACCCGGACAGCAGAGACTGGTGCACAGCATCGGCCTGTTCGGCGCCTATCACCTCGTCTGCATCTGCCTGATTGGTGTGGGAGCGCGCGTGCGCCTCCTGTCCCTGGTGGTTACTGCGGTTGCCGGGCCGGGAGCTGTGCAGCTGTTTCGCTTCGGGCACGTACCGGTCGAGGGCTGCATCGTCGGTGGTCCAGCCGAGCTGCCCACACACGGATTTCAATTGCCGCACCAAATCAAACCATTCCCGGATGCGCAGGTAATGGAGGAATTCCTTCCGCATTCGGTTACGGAAGGCATTGCCGCTGAGTTCTTCCCGGCTCCGTGCAATATAGTCCCACAGTTTTAGATAACCAAGAAAATCCGAGGTTTTGTTTTTAAAACGGGCATGTAATTGGTCTGCCTGCGCCTGGTATTCGAGCGGACGTTCGCGCACATCCTGGATCGACAGTGCGGCAACAATGACCTGGACTTCCCGAAGACAGCCCAGCCGTCGAGCCTCAATGATCATTCGTGCCATGCGCGGGTCTACCGGCAGCCGCGCAATATCCCGACCAATAGGGGTGAGTTTAGGCAGGTTTGTGTTCTTATCCGAATCCTCTAGGGCACCTAATTCTTTCAATAATATTATGCCATCCCGGATGGCGCGGGTGTCGGGGGCCTGAACGAAGGGAAAATCTTCAATATTGCCCAGTTTCAGCGCCGCCATTTGCAGGATGACACTGGCTAAATTGGTACGCAGAATCTCCGGGTCCGTAAACTCAGGTCGGCTTAAATAGTCTTCCTCGGAATAGAGTCGGATGGCAATACCATCGGCAACCCGACCGCATCGACCCGACCGTTGATTCGCACTGGCCTGCGAAATATCCTCAATAGGGAGGCGCTGAACTTTGGTTTTCGTGGAATAGCGGGAGATTCTTGCGGTGCCGGTATCGACCACAAAATGAATACCCGGCACGGTGAGCGACGTTTCAGCAATGTTCGTGGATAACACAATGCGCCGGTGGGCGTGGGGGCTAAAAACGCGATGCTGTTCTTGGTTAGATAGCCGACCGAAAAGCGGGACCACATCAACATTGCGCCACCGTTTCCCTGCGATGGCCTCCATGGCGTCACGAATGTCCGCCTCCCCCGGGAAAAAGCATAAAATGTCACCATCGCCATATTCCATGAGCTCTTCGATGGCGGAAAGTAGCCCGTCTAGCGGATCAATGTCGATGAGTTTATCCCCGGACTCCACCTGGAGTGGGCGATAGAGCACCTCGACGGGGTAGGTGCGGCCCGACACCTCAATGATCGGCGCCGGGTTGCCGTCTTGGTCCGCGAAATGTGCCGCAAATCGCTCCGGGTCGATTGTCGCAGAAGTGATAATAACCTTGAGATCTGGTCGTTTTGGCAGTAATTGTTTGAGATAACCGAGCAAAAAATCAATATTGAGGCTTCGCTCATGGGCCTCGTCAATGATAATGGTGTCGTAAGCGTTAAGATAACGGTCATGCTGCATTTCCGCGAGCAAAATGCCATCGGTCATAAGCTTTACCGCGGTTTGCGGGCCCACTTGATCGTCAAACCGAATGGCATAGCCGACGCTTTCGCCGATGCGTTGCCCCAATTCGTCGGCGATGCGCTCCGCCACGGTTCGAGCTGCTAACCGACGTGGCTGGGTGTGCCCAATGAGTCCCCGTCGGCCCCGGCCAATATCCAAACAAATTTTCGGAATCTGCGTGGTTTTGCCGGACCCGGTTTCGCCAGCAATGATTACTACCTGATGGTCCCTAATAGCATCCGCGATATCGTCCTTACGTGCGGATACCGGTAACTGCTCCGGGTAGGTAATAGCTGGAATGCTACGAGCCCGCTTGTCGACGCTTGCTCGGGCGGTCATCATGTCCGCCGCAATGGCTGCTAATGCTTTGGGGGAGCGAGCCTTCGCTAATCGACGCCGGAACCTGCGTTCATCAGCGATACTCAGTTGGGAAAGTTCGTCTTCTAATTGTTGTTTACTAGGCATATATATGTATTTTCTACGGTCATGAATAAAAGTTCTGTTGCTGCGGACAATGATTCTAGCAATATCACGCGGGTTTTCTCGGATCAGTGGGCAATGATCCTCGCCCATTGTCCCCATTTGGTATTCCCCCCAAGAGGCTACTTCTTCGCAGCTGTCTTCATTATTATGGCAAGGGTTCTATCCCATAGGGACCGGAATGGGGAAGAGACGTCACAATGGCGAATGTCGATGGCGAGGCAACTATGAGCAAAGGGGGTAGCCAGCGGGGCTGATTTTCTAGTGAGATTGCTAGCTGTTCGTCAGCGTGCCGCACCCTGGTTACCATTGTCAATAGCGGGGAACGGTGTGATCAATGGATACGGTTGTTATGCGCCAGTTGTGACATCTTACCCAATAATTGCGGTAGAAAACGTGCATCCCAACCAGGGTTTACTTGGCATGTGTGTTCTAAAAATGGGGTAAAAAGGGGTACCTGAAGTGGTGTTTAAGTAAACTGAATAGAATTGTGGTGTGAAAGATTTATCGTTCAGTATTGACTGATACTTCTAGCAGCAATAAACCAGTTTCCCACGGCTGATGTGAGGCGAATATTTGCCCTACATCACCCGCCCGCATGGTCGTAAATCTTCTATGAAGCTGAGTGCGTGTGGGTGGGATGCCTACCTTTTGCTGTCGCAACGGCATAAAATGATGGTTCGGCTGATTGTCTAAAAATACAAAAAGAAATTCCTTGCTGATTACACGTTGTGTTGGGACCGTCAGTGCTTAAGGGTTTCCCAAAAGTATTTCAGCCCGATATGGGTGCATTCGGCCCATCTGCGCCGTTGTGAGATCACAATCAAAGTGGGGGAGGAAACTCACTCCGCACGGATTTTCCTCATACGGATGAGAGAAGTAACGAAAGGATTTACGTTGTGACAGACAACCACAACAATGATGACGGCAAGGAGCCGCGGGATAAGTCAGATCGGGACGGGTCAACCAATCCCACAGATCCGCGGCAGAAAAATCCTTATTCGCCGCAGTCCGGTAATTATAGTGATGGGCTCACTGGTTCGGGCTCTGGAAATAGTTCTTACGGTGGTTATGGGCAACCATCGCAATCGAGCAACCCTTACTCCGGCTCTGGCAGCAACCCCTACGGGCAAAGCTCTTCCAGTTACGGGCAGTCACAGCAGGGGAACAGTCCCTATGGGCAATCCACTGGTGGTTACGGCCAGCAGGGCGGTTATGGACAGTCATCCCGAAGCAATAGCCCCTATGGGAGCCCGCATTCTTCTACCCCTGGTACCGGACAGTCCGGCTCCTCGTACAGCAGCTACGGTCAGTCGTCGAACTCGTCGGATCAGTCCCGAGAGAGCGGCAGCTATAACCGTCCGACCGGGGCATATGGCCAATCGCAGCAGGGGAGCAGCCCCTACGGGCAACAATCGCGACAAAACGATTCCGGTAGCTATAGCCAGCCGCAAGAAACCGTGAGCTACGAACGTCCACAGCAAAGCGACACTGGTAGTTACGAGCGTCCGCAACAAAACGATTCGGGCAGTTATAGTCGCCCGTCCGGTGGCTACGAGCAGTCTCACCAGTCGCAGTCGGGGAGCCCTTATGGCGCCCCGACTGGCTATGGGCAATCGCAGCAATCCGGTGGTTATAGCAGTGGTGGCGGGCAGCAGCCACCCGCTAATAATGCTGCCCCTTACGGCAGTCCCTCGGCAGCCGGTGGTGGTTACGGTCAACCTGCCGGTGGTTATGGCCAGCCGCCGCAACAAATGCCGGGAAGCGCCCCTTACGGACAACCCCAGGGAGGCGGCTATGGTGGCGGGCAGATGCCCCCCAGCTCTGGTGGTTACGGCCAGCCACAGGGCGGTTATGGGCAGCAACCCCAAGGCCAACAAGGCCCCCAGGGTGGCGGCTATGGTCAACAAGCCTCACCGAATTCCGGTGGCTATGGTCAGCCCAGTTTTGGTGGTGGGTTCCAACCCCAAGCTCCTGGCGCGAACCAGTATGGTCAGCAACCACCCCAGGGTGGTTTCGACCCGGCGGCAGGCCAGCATGCGCCACAGCAGCAGAGTGGCCCGCAACTCCCCGTCCCCGTGACTGGCGCTGAGGTAGTGGGGCAGAATGCACTGTACGAAACCAACATGCTGAAACGGGAATCTGGACTCAGCATTGGTATGACGCTTGTTTATGGTTACAAGGCCATCATCAAAAACCCGGTGCTCTGGTTGGTCATCGGGGCCGTGACTGGTGTGATAATGGCTGTTGTGAATTATTTGAGTCAGCGCCAGATGCAGGCTCAACTGCAGGCTCAACAGGCGCTGCTTCAAGAGCAGATGCAAAACATGATGACGGACCCTAGCGCTACTATTCCCAGTCCCAGTGTGTCGGTGATGACGCCCACCATGGGGGTCGTGTATCTTGTCGTATTCCTTGTAGGGTTTTTGACTTCTCCTATCCTGTATGCTGTGGCACTCACGCAGCTGGACGGGGAGACAGTGACGATGGAAACCGTGAAAGCCAGGATGAATTACGTACAAACACTCATTTCGGCAGTACTGGTTGGTTTGGTGTCAATCCTTTTCTCTGCTACTTCCATGTTGGCACTAACGTATTTGCCTTTGATTGTGGGAAGTATCGTGAGTTTGTTGGTGTCATTAGTAATGCTTGTTGTAGCACCGTTGCTTGGTCTCGCCCCATGGTTTGCATCTGAGTCTCGGGCATCCGGGTTGAGCTCGATTGCTGCTAGTTTTGCCACGGTGAAGAAGGCGTATTTCCCGTTCCTTGGCCTGCTGCTGCTCTTGGGGATTATCATCCTTGTGGGATCGCTTATCGTCTCCTTTACTGGAATCATCGGCGTGATTCTTAGCGCCATCCTCACGGCATTTGTTGTTCCACTGGTCATCAATGCTCTGGGACATGCATACCGGCAGATGTCTGGCGCCCCCTATCCACAAATGTAGGAGGCAAGCTGCCTTGGTTCAGGAAGATAACATCTTCTTCCTGAACCAGTTTTTTATGTCTATGAAGACAGCGCAACGGGTGGGGATCCTTCCATTATTGAGGAAATCCCCACCCGTTTACGCTGTCACGCTTGCGAATCAGCAGTTTTTCGCGAACCCACTCCCTCACCCTTTAGCGGGGCAGTTGGGAAACCACCTGATTAAAGGACCTGGTCACCAAATCACCCAACAGGGAGAAATCATCGTACCGGGTTGATGAGCCGCGGAACACGATACCCACCTTCCGGTAGGCGGATGCGGCATCGTGGAATCGGGCCGTCTCCACAGCGGGACGCACGCATTCGGTCTGTACCGCCGACTCCGGGATCAATGTGGCACCCATGTCGGCAGACACCAATTGCAGGACCGTGGTGAGGCTAGCAGCCCGGGTCTCGGCGTGATTCGGGGGCATGGGGTTGAACTCTGCCTTACGGCACAAGTCAACGATTTGGTCCCGCAAGCAGTGGCCGTCGTCAAGCAGCAGCAGGGAGACTTCCTTCAAGTCTTTCAGCTTCAAATCTTTCCGGCCCGCAAACGGGTGGTGCGCCGGCACCACCATGCGGAACCGCTCCTCGTATAGGGGGATCTCCTGCAGGCCAGCGGTGTTGGTGGGAACCGCTAGGATGGCGCAGTCGATACCGCCGTCGCGCAGCATTTGGACCAAGTGCTTGGTTTGGTCCTCGATGATGTGCAGCTCCAAATCCGGGTATTTGTCCCGCACCAGCTCGATCAGTGTCGGCAGAATGTAGGGGGCGATGGTGGGGATGATGCCGATGGACAAGGGCCCAGACAGGGTGCCGGTGGCGCCATGCGCGTGGGAGAGGAAGTTTTCTGCAGCGTCGAGGGTTGCTTTCGCCAGGGGGAGAAGCTTTTCGCCAGCTGGGGTGACGATGACGCGCCGGGTGGAACGTTCAATAAGTTGAACGTTAAGACCCGTCTCTAGCGCAACAAGAGCCTGCGACAGTGAAGGCTGTGAAATGTTGAGCTTGGTGGCAGCGGTGCCGAAGTGCTTGTTTTCGGCAATTGTTACGAAGGTACGCAGTTGTGCAAGTGTTGGTCGATACTCTTTATTACTCATTTTCTTCGCCTATTTGCAAAGTTTGGTTTGATTTATGTCAATCTTAAATGCAATGGATAGCGGTATGCAATAAATTTACCCCCGCGGGTAGGTGATTCTTATGATGTGAAACCACCAAGCTGGCGTAAAGGCTGCAATGAGTGCAGTATAGTCAAACTTAAAGTAAAAACTTAAAATAAATTAAAATTATCTAAGAAATGGCCGGTTAAACGCCAGTTCGAAGGCCTAACAGGGGTGAAATTGGGGGTGAGGAACCAGAAAATCCGGGCACCCACGGTATCACATTCCCACATCATTAATTATCCAAATATCTATCACTTAACGCTAAAAATCAATTCGCAAGTCTGCGAACCTCACCTCCCCCGCGGCATCTGACGCATCCAAATCAATTACCCCCGCGAAGCTGAACGCATTATCCCCCTCCGGGTCTTTGATGATCTGTCGCACCTCCCATAACCGGCCTGTCTTTTTCAGCAGGAAGAACTCCGGGCCCCGGGCCGCCGGTGACACATCAACATCGGCGTAGTCCTCAAAATACGCGTCCATTGCTGCCCCAAAGTCCGGCGCATCATCCAAATACTCGGTCATTTGCGTTAACGTGTCCTCCTGCTCGTAGGCAAACAACTGCACCAGTCGGAACATGATATTTCGTACCATAATGCCAAAAGCCCGCTGATTGGCCGTCAGCGCCGTCGGATCCTCCACACCAAACGCCAGCTCCCGGGCCAGCGTATCGCGGGAAATAGGGGCATCTGGGTCCGCTAATTGGGCCCATTCGTCCACCAGCGACGAGTCTACCTGCCGCACCAATTCGCCCAGCCACACAATGATGTCCTCCAGGTCATCGGTGAGATACTCCTGTGGCACCGAATGCTGCAGTGTCCGCCACGCATCCGTGAGATAGTGCAACACCACCCCCTCCGCCCGCGCTAACCCATAGGTGGCGATCAAATCCGAAAACGTCATGCCGTGTTCGATCATGTCTCGCACCACCGATTTGGGGCTAATATCGAACTCCCGGGCCCACGGGTGCCCCTTGCAGTAAATGCCGTACGCATCTTCCAGCTCATCCGCCAACGGCATCGGCCATGTGATTTCCTCCACAATTGCCATGCGTTCGTTATAATCCACACCCTCGGCCTTTAACGCGGCAATTTCCTCCCCCCGCGCCTGCTTTTGCTGCGCAATCAATAGCGGCGTCGGATCCTCCAACACCGACTCGAATACGCTGATCACATCCAACGTGTACGTGTCCGAATCCTTGTCTAATAACTCCAATGCCGCCAAAGCAAATGGCCCCAACGGTTGGTTCAACGCGAAATCCGGCTGCAACTCCGCCGTAAGCTGATACTCCCGGCCGGTTGGATCCGGCTCATCCAACTTCACCACAATCCCCGCCGTCACCAGCCCCCGCAGCAGCTCTATCGCCCGCAAAATATCCTTATTCTGCTTCTCCCGGGAATCATGATTATCCCGCAGCAAATGTTTCATGTGGACAAACCCATTACCCGGCCGACACACCACGTTCAACAACATGGAACTCGACACTCGGAACTGGCTCACCAACCCCTCTGGCTGCGCAGCCACAAGCCGCTGATAGGTCTTCTCTGACCACACTACTTCACCGTCCCGAACCGTTTTCTTCCGAAGCTTTTTCAACTTCGCCGGATCCGTTCCCGCCCGCTGTCGTAACCGCCAGTTTTCGATCTCATGTTCGGTTGCCTCGATGACGACATAGCCCACCGTATCAAACCCGGCGCGGCCCGCCCGCCCAGCAATCTGGTGGAACTCCCGCGACGCTAAAATTCGGCGCCGGCTGCCATCAAACTTCGCCAATCCGGTAAACAACACGGTACGGATCGGCACATTAATGCCCACCCCCAATGTGTCCGTGCCGCAAATAACCTTCAATAAACCAGTCTGTGACAACCGCTCCACGAGCCGCCGATACTTCGGCAACATCCCACCGTGATGCACCGCAATCCCACGCCGTAACAGCTTCGACAATGTGTGCCCGAAGGTGGTAGTGAACCGAAAATCACCGATCTCTTCGGCGATTTTCTCCTTCGTCTCCTTGTCGATGATTTTCAGGCTGGTGAGTGATTGCGCCCGCTCAACGGCCTCCCGCTGGGTGAAGTGCACAACATAAACCGGTGCCTTATCCTCCTTTAGGAGCCGCTCAATGGTTTCATGTATTGGGGTGTAAACAAACTCGAAATCAAGGGGCACCGGCCTGTCAGCGTCCGCACCAACCAGCGAAGTAACCCGGCCGGTACGCCTCGTTAAATCCTCCTGAAGCATGCTGGTGTTCCCCAACGTGGCGGACATCAACAGGAATTGCGTGTTCGGCATTTCCAGAAGCGGAACCTGCCATGCCCACCCCCGACTAGGGTCCGAATAGTAGTGGAACTCATCCATGACGACTTGGTCAATTTCGGCACGCTCCCCACCACGCAACGCCATGTTTGCCACAATTTCAGCAGTCGCACAAATGATCGGAGCTTGGGAGTTCACGGTGGCGTCTCCCGTCATCATGCCCACGGATTCTGGGCCGAAAATATCGCAGAGCGCAAAAAACTTTTCGCTCACCAATGCTTTAATCGGGGCGGTGTAGAAACTACGCTGGCCACGGGCCATGGCAATGAAATGGGCGGCAATGGCAACCATGGATTTCCCCGAACCAGTGGGGGTGGCCAAAATAACATTATCGCCGGCGAGGATGCCTAATGCGGCCTCCTCCTGCGCCGGATACAGGGTGATCCCCTTGTCTTTCGCCCAGGCGAGGAACGAATCAAAAATGGATTCGTCGATGAGGGATTCGGGCACTTCTTCCAAGTCGGGCAGCATTTGGGCAAGTGTTAGATTCACACCCATTAACCCTAATCGAATTTACCAAGCAACGACGCCACCCCGATGCCGATGTTTGGCCTGGGGGTGGCGTCGAAAAGCTACCTAGTTATCATCCTCATCGTCGGCGGAATCATCCGGGATGTCCAAAGCAGCAAGGAACCGCTCAAACTCTTCCCCTAACTCGTCACCGCTCGGCATAGGTTCCGCACTATGGCCGGGCAGCGCCATGTGCGGGTGATCCTCATGGTATTGCTCTAAATTCTCATCGTATTGCTGCTCCAATAAGTCCACCACCTGCTGAATTTCGGCGGTGCCCTGAATCTGCTCCGCAATCTGTGCCGCCACCCGCCGGGAATCCTCCTCCAACGCCCCCAGCGGAATGGTGAGCCCAGCAGCCTGCGACACCGCCTCTAACAACTTCAACGTTGCCTGCGGGTAGGGGGAAGCAGCCAAATAATGCGGCACATGCGCCGTGTAACCCGCCACATTGCGACCCTGCTTATTGAGCAAATATTCCAACTGCAACGATGCTGAACCCGGAATACTGAACCTGGTGTCCATCTTAAAATAGGGCTCCAACAGTTCTAACGAGTTGCCGTGTGCGCTAATAACCATCGGCCGGGTATGCGGCACCGTCATGGGTGCGGAGTACAAACAAATGGTTTGCGTCACCCCAAGCCGCTCAATAAGATCAGCAACCGCCTGGCTAAAAGCTTCCCACCGTAAATCCGGCTCCGGCCCGGTAAGCAGCAAAAACGGTTTATCGTTCGCGTCAAGGACCACCTGAATACCCAGGTTAATCTCCTCCACATCGGCCACTGAATTATGATCAATAGTGGTCATAGGGCGGCGAGACCGGTAGTCAATAAACTCATCATTATTAAACGACGCCACCGGTCGGTGATCGAGAGCGGCAAGCAAATATGAAGAACTCTGATCCACCGCATGCCCCGCATCGGCATAGCCCTGCAGTGCCACCACCATCGTCGGGCCTTCCTTACCCGGCTGCGATACCGCCGGCACCGGAAACTCCAATTCGTACATCTTCCGGTTATTGTCTTCCATTGGTTCTCCTTTAAAAGTTCTTAACTATACCTTAACTTAAACAATGATCGAGGTTGTATTATTCCGCTAAGCTTTTCGACGAGCTCCGCCGCCGCTCAGCACCACAATAATATTGGTGTGCAATCGAATCTCTGGGGCATATCAACTATTTTTCCCACCCTTAACCCCTAATTATGTAATCCCACCAACCATAAAATCAAGGAAAACCCATAATTTATTGCCCTGTGCATAACTCGCCCCAGGTGGCACCACCATCCCCACCAAAATTTTGCACCCAAGCGCAAAATTAGCCCCAGCCGAAACCCACATGCTGGGATAAACCCATGAACTCGCTCCCCGCCCAAACACTCGCTAACATTCCCGGAGTTTTAGGCTATTACCCCCACCAGTCCATCATCTTCGTCACCTTCCGCCACCACCGCGACGACACCCACAGCCGGTGGGCACTAGGCCCAACCCTCCGCATCAATATCGACAGCCTCGACGTGCTCCCCGAGGTTGGTGAAGTCCTCACCTCGGAACACGCCGACGTGGTCCTCGCCTTCATCATCAGCCGATTCCCCACCCAAGACGGCACCACCCTCGATGAAATCACCACCACCCTGGCCCAAGCCGCCGACACGCACATTGTGCCCATCGACGCCTGCTGGCACGCCACCACCATCACCAATAACGGCGCCTATCAGCTTTGCTTCGAACAAACCCCCTCCCTCACCGACCAAGGAATCCCCACCACCGGCTGGCGCCACGGTCGCATCGCCGACATCCCCACAGCCCAAGCCACCCAACAACTCCTCGCCGACGGTGACCTCCCCGAACTCACCCGCGACGACTGCTTCACAGCCTTCGACAAAGCCACCACAGACCCAACCACATGGCGCAATCGGGCCAGCAACGTCGCCAACCTGGCCGCCCAATTAGCCGTCGACTCCCAATGCTGCCCCAGCCAATTCCAGGCCTGGTTTACCGCCCTGGAAACGGAACTCATCCGACTCGAACAACCACTGCACACCCCACCAGGGGCCGACATCATCGACGCTTGCGCCGCCATGCTTAGCATCACCCGGATCCGCGACGTTGCCATCAACCTGCTCCTCGACCACGACCACGCCGCCCGCACCCTAGCGCTCGAAGTCGCCCGACACTTTGATGCCCCCATCCGCACCGAAGCCCTCTGCGTTTTCGCCCTGTGCGCCCTTGGCCGACACAACACACCCAAGGCACTCCACGCCCTCATGGTGGCCCGTGCGGAACAACCAAACCACACGCTCACCCGCTATCTATTGCTCGCCTACCAGCACGAACTCACCGAAAACCTGATCGAAAAGGTACGAGACGGCAGTGCCGCGGCCGCCGCCTACTACGGGCTGAGCATTCCCCGCCACACCGCAGCTACCGGCACGAACGCCGACAACACCATCACCGCAACCTAGGGCTTCCGGTGGGCGCTGTGGGCATGATCCCCCAACGCTGCGGTAAACGCCCACGCATCGGCGATAATGGTGTCCAAATCGGTGCGGGACGGCCGCCACCCCAACTCGGCCTTCGCCCGCGCTGAGGAGGCAATCAACACGGCCGGGTCGCCGGCGCGCCGGGCAGCCATGGTGACGGGGATAGGGTGGCCGGTGACCTCCCGGCATTTGTCGATGACTTCCTTCACCGAGTAGCCGTCACCCGAGCCCAGGTTGAAAATGCGGTGCGTGCCGGGCGTGTTTGATTCCAGGGCGAGCACGTGGGCGTCAGCCAGGTCTTTGATGTGAATATAGTCGCGGATGCACGTGCCATCCTTGGTGGGATAGTCGTCGCCAAAGATAAAGATCTTGTCCCGGTGCCCCAACGCCACCTGCAACACCAGGGGAATGAGGTGGGTTTCCACCTCACGGTTTTCGCCCACCGAACCATAGGCGCCGGCCACATTGAAATAGCGCAGGCTGGTGGCACCCAACCCATGGGCGTGGGCGTAGGAGGTGATGGCGTAGTCGATTGCAAGCTTGCTGGCCCCATAAGGGTTGGTGGGTGCGGTGGGCATGTCCTCGGTGATGGGCACCCGATCGGGCTCCCCATAGGTCGCCGCGGTGGAGGAAAACACCAGGTTTGTTACACCATGGGCGCGCATGGCGTCGAGAAGCGTGAGCGTGGTGACGAAGTTATGATGCCAATAGTCTTCGGGCCGTTCCATGGATTCCCCAACCAGGGAACGGGCGGCAAAATGCACCACACCATCAAAATTGCCCTCCGCAAGCACATCGCCTGCGACATCCCGAATGTCGCCCTCGATCAGGGTAGCGTTGGTGGGCACCGCATCCCGGTTGCCGGTAGAGAAATTATCCACGATGGTGATGTCGTGGCCTTGTTCCAACAGCACTGTGGCGCACACACTGCCCACATAGCCGGCACCACCTGTGACAAGCAGCTTCATAATAGTTTTGGCCTTTCTGGGATGGTTGGTAAGCAACGTACCCTCATAGCCTAGTCGAGGTGGTGGCAGCTAGTTTGGCGCAGCTGGGGCGTCGGTAGGGGAGCGGTGGGCGGCAGCCCAAGGCTGGCTAGATTTCTTGGACCCGCACCGCGTGCGCTAGATCATCCACCAGGTCAACAACTTTATCGCCATTTATTAACCGAATCTGCCCGTTAATATGTTCGAAATCCACCTCGGCGCCCACGGTCATGCCCGCGTCCAGCATCTCCTTGAACTGTTCCGAATCCACCTGCAAAATCTCATTGATTTGGGTGATCCGCACCCTCCGGGGAATGTCGCTTTCCTCGGTGTCAATGGTGCGAAGCCCAGGGTCCACAAAATCGTCCTGATCCACACCCAACGCCTGCAAACCGGGGATCGGGTTACCAAAGGGGGAGCGGTCATAGGTGTCGAGCACCTCCACGAGGCGGCGCTCCACCTCGTCGCTCATAACATGCTCCCACCGGCACGCCTCGTCATGAACCTTGCGGATATCCAGGCCAATAATATCGGTGAGGAGCCGTTCCGCTAGTCGGTGTTTCCGCATGACAGCAATGGCTAGGCTGCGACCCTCAGGGGTCATGCGGAGACTCCGGTCCCCAGTAACCACAACGAGACCATCGCGCTCCATTCGGCCAACGGTTTGGCTCACGGTGGGGCCGGACTGCTCTAACCGCTCTGCGATGCGGGCCCTAATTGGAGTTATGCCTTCCTCCTCCAATTCGTAAATGGTGCGCAGATACATTTCGGTGGTATCAACCAGATCCTTCACAGTTGCTTATACCTTTCTGTCCATGTGTATTTGTCGGCGATGTACTTTCGACCCAAACTGTTGTCCCTACCGGCTCATAAGAAAATCCGAGAACATTCAGATTCAAGTCAATACTCAACCAAAATATTCCAGGCAGCTTTGCATGTTTGCAGGATGCCACCCATCTGGCCTGATGGAATACCTTGCCAGGATATGTTTTCACTGTTTGGCGTGTATTGCCTAACCATCCACCGCAAGTATAGCCCAACCGCAAAACCTATCGGTGCGTCAAGTGACAAAAAGCTGATCATGAGCGTTAGTTTGTAAAGATTCCATGAAAAAACACCCGGCCCCACCAGTAGGGACTGGGTGTATACGTTGCGGCTATCGCCAAATTATGCGGATGCTACATGGCATATTCGCGAAGCTTTTCCGCACGCTGACCATCCCGCAGCTTACGCATGACCTCCCGTTCGATTTGGCGCACCCGCTCCCGGGACAGGCCAAACTGCCGGCCGATTTGGTCCAGGGTGCGGGGCACACCGTCGTCAAGCCCATAGCGCATGCGGATAACATCCTGTTCCCGATCCTCCAGGGTGCCAATGACATCCCGAATATCGGAGTGCCGCAACGATGCCACCACCGCGGATTCGGCATCCGCAGCCTCGGAATCCTCGATGAAATCACCCAGGGGAGCCTCCTCGTCGGCACCCACCGGCATGTCCAGGCTCACCGGGTCACGCGATTGACGCAGCAACAATTCAATCTTGGACTCATCAATGCCGGATTCCTCGGCCAATTCCTCATTGGTGGCTTCCCGACCCAGCTGCTGGTACATTTCCCGCTTAATCCGCGACAGCTTATTCACCTGCTCCACCAAATGAACCGGCAATCGAATCGTGCGCGACTGATCTGCCATTCCGCGCGTAATCGCCTGCCGAATCCACCAGGTGGCATAGGTAGAGAACTTGAACCCCTTGGCGTAGTCGAATTTTTCCATTGCCCGAATCAGACCCAAATTCCCCTCCTGAATCAGGTCTAAGAGAGGCATACCCCTGCCCGTATACCGCTTCGCTAGCGACACCACCAACCGCAGGTTTGCCTCCAACAAATGCGACCGGGCTTTCCGTCCCTCCTTGACAAGCACCTTCAAATCCCGTTTCTTTGCCCGGGTCAACGGCTCATCCGAATCCGTCAGTAGATACTCCGCATACAGCCCCACCTCGATGGTTTGCGCCAAATGCACCTCATCCTCGGCCGTCAAAAGGGCGGTTTTCCCGATCCCATTCAAATACACGCGAACCAGATCGGCCGAGGGGTTGTCGTTGTTTTGGCCACGACGTGAACCACGATCTACCGCAAGATCAAAAGCGGACTCTTCATCAGTGGGGTCCAGAATGTCATCCGCCCCCGGATCATCATCTACGAGGTCTGTGGGCTCATCCCCAATAACAACATCAAGATCTTCTTCATTGTCGAATTCTTTAAGGGCAGAGCTAGTCATGGCTATGGCCTCCTTATATTCCGCGACGCTTCTACTTAGATTAACGACGTGCATTCCCAAAAAGTTCCTGGCGGAGAAAAACTATCGTAAAAATCGGGTATTCCTACAGCTCAAAGGTAACAAAAAAATAACACAGCAAATCTGCTTTATAACGACTTTGCGACGTTCGCAAGCGGTCAACATTCCACCAATAACGTCACCGGGCCCTCGTTCACAGAAGCCACACTCATCATCGCCCCAAACCGCCCCTCCTCGACCACAATCCCACGCTCCCGCAGCCCGGCCGCGATCTTCGCCATGACGATCTTGGCCACATCCCCCGGGGCCGCATCCGACCATGACGGCCGCCGCCCCTTCGCCGTCCGACCCAAAAGCGTGAACTGACTTACCAACAACACCGGTGCCCCCACCTCCGACACGCTCCGCTCCTCGGGAAGAATCCGCAACTCCGCAATCTTCCGCACCATCGTCTGCCACGCATCCGGGGCATCATCACGGCCAATCCCCACCAGGGCCAACACTCCATCGGTGATCGACCCCACCACCTCGCCGTCGACCGTCACACTCGCCTCAGACACCCGAGTCAATACCGCCTTCATGACCATCACCTCACCTTTAGTCGTCGATAAGCTGTGCAGGCAACACCAACCCATGCCGAACCAAATCCACCATGGGCGAAATCACCGCCTCACATAATTCTGCCTCATCCACCCCATGCGCCAACGCATACAACTCAACCGTCTCACCCAAGGACAACCCCTGCGGATGCAACCCACCCACAATCGCAGCCAACGGGCCATCCACCTCATGCGACCACCTGGGCCCATCCATGCGCACCAACCGCAACGTCGCCGGCGCAAACCCCACGCCGGCATCCGTATCCGCCACGCTCACCTCTTCCTTCGCCACCGACGGCCGCACCATAAACCGGCTCGCCAACATGTCCGCCGCAGCCACCTGTGACAACCACTCGGCCCTAGTGAAATACTCGGCCACTTCCGAACTCAGGTCCGCGTCGGTGTCATGCGTCAACTCCTCAACCAGCACATCGGTGGGCGCATCCGCCGCGATCTTTTGGAGCGCAATAAACCCAAACCCGACCGCCGTCACCTGGGCATCCGCGAAATGCGCCAACCAGCGCTGCGTCTTACTCCGCCCCTCCGGGGACCGCGGATCAATCGACTCGTCCCGCAACCACGTCCCCACATACAGCGCCGGGTCCACCACATCACGCTGCAGCACCCACGCCCGCACCCCATGGTCCGGCAGCCACCCGGCGATCCGCGTCCGCCAGTCCTCACCACGAACGTGCGCCCACGCCCCCAAGAGCTGTGCAACGCCGCCCTCGGTCAAATGCTCCGGCGCCGTGGCCACCACCAATTGGGTTGCCCCATCCAAATCCAGTCCCGAATCCCGATACACGTGGGCGATGTCCGGCGGACCCACAACGAACGGCGGATTCGCAACAATCCGATCAAATGTTCGACCTGCCACCGGTTCGAACCATGACCCCTCCAACAGTTCCGCTTGCGGCAGCGCTCCCGCCGCCGCTAAAGTGGCCTCCGCCATGTCCAACGCCCGCGGGTGCACATCCGTCAACGTCACCTGCGACGCGCAACCCAGCTGGGCCAGCGCCTGCACCCCGGAACCCGCACCCAGGTCCAACGCCGAATCCACTGGGGTTTGGCAGGTCATCCGCAGCAGCGACAAACTCGCCGCCCCTACACCCACCACATGATCCCGCCCCGGCGCGTAATGCGGCACCAACCCGGCGGCCACGTCCGAAAACACCAGCCGCGATTCCCCCGCAATCACATGCGGCTGCACATCCAATACCGCGGTCAGGAACCGTAAATCCGCCCCCGCAACCTCCGCGTTGTCGGCATCCTGTTGCGGTGAGCCGATCACCTGCCGCCGACCCAACACCCCGGCCGTAATCAGGTCCGCAACCAGGTCCGCCCCCAAAACCTGCTCCACCACCGGGCGGGGTAGCTCCTCGTGCAGCAAAAACACGGTAATCACTACGGCCAACGGCTCGGACAATCTGGGTCGCAACGCCGCCGCTACCGCCTC
>CAJZGD010000019.1 GCA_915275065.1 uncultured Corynebacterium sp.
GTGGCTGCATACGCCACGGTCGCGGCCGATAATATGATGACACTTCACGCTGCAGTGATTGCCTTAGATGGTAGTGCTGTGCTTCGCGCGACCGCCGTTGGGCCGATGGATACCGCCCAAAACCTAGGGATGACCGTCGCACACACGCTTTTAGATGATGGCGCTTCCTCACTGCTTACCGCATCATGACCCTACCGTTACATGGTTGGAAAGTTGCGGTATTGCGCAGCCTAGAGCAATCACACTCATTAATAACCCGTCTGGAAACTTATGGCGCCGAGGTCATAAGCATTCCCACCATTCGTATTGTGCCCCCTACTGATCTCACACAGCTCCACCATGCGGCCAGTCAGCTGAGCGCAGGTACCTACGAGTGGGTAGTATTCACCAGCGCAAATGCGGTCCGTTGCATAGTAGACCACATGACTGGTCCCCTAAGCCCACAGACCCGAGTAGCCACAGTTGGGCGTGCTACCGCTCGTGTGGCGCAGCAGTACCATCTTGATCCGGTTTTGCAACCACCGGTAACCAAGCAAAATGCCTTGGGTCTCCTTGAGGTGTTTGAGTCGGCAGCGTCCTGGCCGGAAGATCATCGTAAGATTTTAGTTCCCCATGCCAACATTGCCCCATCAACGCTGGTAGATGGGCTTAAAGCCCAAGGGTGGGTTGTGGATGATATTATTGGCTACCGCACTATTGTTGCCGATCCACCCCCACCGAGCATTCACGGCTTATTGACGACTGGACAAATCACCGCAATCTGTATCACTTCAGGCTCCACTATTCGTAATCTCGTCACGATCGCGGGACCCCCACACCCCCAAACACTGCTAGCATGCATTGGGCCATCTGCTGCAGCCGCTACGAAAAAACTAGGATTGAAGGTAGCAGTAGTGCCTGAGGTTTCGGAAGCAGAAGCTCTGGCTGATGCGTTAGCTGCCTATGCGCAGCAGAAACTTCAACCCTAAGCATAGGGATCACACCCTATCAGGCAGTACTTTTACGGGAGGTAAACATGACTGATAACTATGAGCCGACTAATAGTGGTTTTCCCCTGCGTCGACCACGTCGACTACGTACCACCCCCACAATGCGGGATATGGTGGCTGAGACTCATGTTGCTCCAGCAGACTTCATTTATCCGCTTTTTATCGCAGACGGCATCACGGCTTGTCGAGAAATCTCTTCAATGCCAGGCCAGTATCAGCACACGATACATACCCTGAAAACCATTGTGGAACAATCAATTGATGCTGGTATTCGGTGTATAGATTTATTTGGTGTGCCTCTTGACTCCGATAAAGATGCTTGTGGTTCCCAAGCGTGGAATGAAACTGGAATCTTGAATACCGCAATCGCGGAGCTCCGACAAGAATTCGGCAACGATATCCTCATCATGGCAGATACCTGCCTGGATGAGTTCACCGACCATGGTCACTGTGGGGTACTTGCCGAAGACCGGTGGGGAAACGCCTACGTTGACAACGATAAAACGCTTGAACTTTACCAAAAGATGGCGGTTTCCCAGGCTGCTGCGGGGGCACATATAGTAAGCCCATCAGGGATGATGGATGGGCAGATTGCGCACATTCGTCAAGCACTTGACCAGGCCGGTTACCAGGATGTGGCGATCATGGCGTATTCCGCGAAATATGCTTCAGCGTTTTACGGGCCGTTCCGGGAGGCAGTCGGTTCTTCCCTTGATGGGGATCGTCGGGCGTATCAACAAGACCCGGCGAATTTAAAAGAATCGCTCTTGGAAGCAAGCCTTGACATTGCTGAGGGGGCAGATTTTGTTATGGTTAAACCAGCAATGCCTTACCTTGACGTGATCGCAGCAGTAGCACAGCGATCATTAGTGCCAGTTGCTGCATATCAAGTCTCTGGTGAGTATGCCATGTTGCATGCTGCTGCTCGCAATGGGTGGTTAAATCTTGATACTGTCATAATGGAATCATTAACCTCAATTAAACGAGCGGGGGCAAATCAAATACTCACCTATTTTGCGTTGGATGCGGCAAGGATGCTTCGCTATTAATAAACTAATAATAAGCTTGTTAGTTTATTGCTAATATCCTAAATAAGTCATGATGGAATTGCTCGTATAAAAATGTGCAGAGAGGAAGAATAGACTTGGTGAACTCACCTAATATCACCGATCCGCCAGCCTCGACGGGGCGAAGGCGGCGTTCTTCCACGTCCAAAAAACGCTTGTTGAGTCCGAATACTAAGACACCGAAACATGCCCAAACGGATAATGGAAGACGAGACATAAAGGATGAGCTGGGCCGACCAGAAACCGTTGTGTTAGCCGTAAAGGCGTGGGCGTTTGGCCTGTTCTTTGAAGTAATTCATCAGATCATTGAAGTTATAGAGGGGATTCTCAATCGGGAAGAAAAGGCCCACCTGATAATCCAAATTATGAGTGACTCACGGCTTCTTTCCGACGCTACACAGCAGTTGGGTGATGTGGTAATCGGCATCATTAAGGGGGCTGTAGCAATAGTTTTTGTTGGCGTTATTTTTGCGCTTGTAAATAGCTTTAATAAAGCCACGAAACGGGCTTTTTGGGCTCGGTGGGGCCTTACTTGTTATGGGTTGTGGCTGGGGGGACGAATAGTTTTTGTTTATAATGACATTAGCAAGATTCCGGCTAGCTCATTGTTAATGGTGCTTTCTGCCATTGATGGGGCAGTTGTTATTACGGTTGGTGTCATTGCGTTAGTGGCGGTTGTTTTGGGTGCGCGTGATGACTCCCTGAAATGGGTGGGGGAAACTCCTGTAGGATTTTCACCGCCGCCTAATGGCAATGGGCATGATGACAAGAAAGATGATCGCAAAGAATAACAAATACAACGCATGTTAGTTCAGCGCTGAGCATATTTGTCCAGCCTTATCCCCTGATTACCGCCATTGGCAGCAGTGTAGTGCCATAATGGCGGTATATTACGTTCAACCACCATCTAAGAAGCCAGGGTGTTGCGGCAACAACCCCCTAAGACGTTTACATATTGGTTTTTGCAGTATTCATTGGGAAGGATGACATCATGGCGGAAACCCCCGCAGCGGCTAATGTTCCGGATTCTGCCGATCGCATCTCACATGCGACATACACATCCGTATCTAGTGCTATATCACGGGCAAAACAGGCCGCAGCAGATGCTGGGATTAACACAAACGATATTCATACCCATGGATTTCCCGAAGAATATTTCCAAGGTCGAACCTCTTTTGCTTTTGAACTTACTGGGTTAGACAGCGCCACCAGCATCGGAGAAATCGAAGAAGCTTTAGAACGGCTTCATGGTGTGAAAGCTCGCATTGTTTATACATCCAACATGGCGTGGATTTCTGCAAATCGCGGTGTGGACATTTCGGCACTAGTAGGCATCTTTAAAAACTATGGTATTGAAGCAAATTTGACTGATTCGTCGTTACGTCGTCGAATGGCTTGGTCCGACGTGGAGGAAGGACGTTATAGGAGGTCACGGCGTCGACACCGGCGTAAACATTTAGCCGAGCAACACTTTTTGCATAAGCAAGCAATTGAAGAAGAAAAACAGCTAGAATACCTGCGCAAATCTGGTTTCCTTGACGGGGCAGAACAACGATTTGTCCATAAAGAACCTACAGATGTGCTCTTTACCGCCCGGAATCTTATTACTAGGTGGCGGCTGTTTGTCAGCGCATTCCTCACCCTTCCGGTACTCGTGATTTGCTACATGCCGAGTCTGCAATTCGACTATTGGCAGTGGTTTGTTGCTCTTCTCAGCATTCCCGTCGTAACTTATGGCGCCTATCCCTTTCACCGGTCATTTATCGGTGGGCTTCGACGAGGCATGTCTGCACTCGATGGTGCCAGCTCGGTTGCTATCACACTCGCGTATTTATGGTCACTAGCGCTCATTATCTTCACTGATGTAGGGAAAATATCATACCGTAGTGACTCTGAACTTTTTGCTATCAAATTAGCGGCATTCGAAAATGGTGCGCTATTTTTCGATGTTGCTTGTGTTATGACGTTTTTCCTATTGGCTGGTCGAATTTTTGTGCGTAGGAGTCGGGCAAGTCTTCCCGTGGAATTATCCCAGTACAAGCCGGTTCCTAACAGCACTGTTACGGTAGTGAAAAAGCTACGTAATAATGGCAAGGCAATAGAACAGGCAGTGCCAATACAAAAGCTCAATGTTGGTGATGACATTATTGTGCCTGCTGGTGCTATCATCCCTGTTGATGGGGTGGTTATTGGTGGGTCATCGATCATTGATGCGTGTGTTCTAGGGCTGGGAAAAATCGCCACCAAAGTGAACGGCAAAGTTTATGCTGGATGTGTCAACGGCGAAAAAGCACTAAAAATTCGGGTCGTTGCTACAGGCCATCGTACCTGGCTAGCTGCGGTTTATCGGTGGGTGGCTATTTCCTCAATAAACCAAGACCACTCCGATGCTCTTGCGACAAAAACTGCATCATTTTTAGTCCCAACAGCCATAGCTATCGCATTCACGGATTTTAGCCTTTGGGCGCTTGCCACCAACAACGTCAACCAGGCATTCGCCACAGCACTCGCCGTTTTAGGATGTGTGGCGCCCGTAGCATTGGCGGTTTCTGCATCCGTTGCTATGCGTCAAGGTATCGAAAATGCGGCGCGGAAAGGCGTGCTTATTCGAGATGCCCAAACAGTTCGCAGGCTCGATCAAGTCGACACTATTATTTTCAACCGGGTGGGGGCACTGAGCGAAGGCGAAATGACAGTGGAAACGGTCACCGCTGGTCGCGGTGAAAACCCCGACCTTGTACTTCGTGTCGCAGGCGTGCTCACGCTGGAATCCGACCATCCTGTGTCCCGGGCGTTAGTGCGTGCAGCCCGAGAATTGCGGGATTCGTCCTCTAACAGCTCTATCCCGGGTTGGATTGAGGTAAGCCAGATTGAAGTTGATGAACTTGGTAGTTTCACCGGTCTTATTGAAATTCCCATGAAGGATTCCGAAGGACATGTGGAAAACCGTAGTGTAGAAGCGAAACTATGGCGACCTAGGAACCTTTCCGACCTGCAAGGTAGGTTAGCCGCCGCAGCAGTATCTGATGGCACTCCAATAGTGGTTCGGTGGAAAGGGAAAGACCGTGGCGTCATTACCCTACGCGATGATCCAAAACCTGATGCCACAAGTTCTGTAGACCAACTTGAAGCAATGGGCATTGAAACCATGATGCTGAGTCGCGACACCTATCCAGTTGCGCGTCGTTATGGTGATTCGGTGGGGGTTTCTCACGTATTAGCCGGTATCCAACCTGGGCAGAAGGAACAAACCGTCCGCAGCGTACATAACCATGGTGCGGCCGTGGCAATGGTTGGTGACGATAGCGTGAACGGCTGTTTCAGGGTTGCATCTGTAGGCGTCATGGTTGGGGCAATGAGTAGCCTCCCGAATCCTTCCCACTTAGAAGATACCGCCGCAGACGTGGTATTACTCGATGGTAAAACCAGCCCAATCCCTTGGCTTTTCTCTGGTGCGCGACGCATGAACCGGCTCATCCAAAGTAACTTCCTGTTCGCATGGCTGTACAACGGTGTCGCCATTATGGCCGCATGCCTGGGATTATTGCATCCTATGCTTGCGACCGTGTTGATGCTGGCATCATCACTGTTGATTGAATTCCGATCCACGCTATCTCGAACCTTCTAAACTGGGTTCAACAATCAAGAATCAAGCCATATCGGACTCTCCAATGGACTCATAGCTCCGATGAGTAAGCATTGGTGATGCCCCAGGATTAGGCCACTTGCTTCGTCGAAGGCTCTGAGGCTTTCCCTGTGGGGACTTTCGAGGCTTTCGGTGCCACCGGTTGCTCTGATGCCTCCGGCGTCTCTAATACCTGTGGCATCCCCTGCGATGCCCCCGACATTTCTGGTGTATTCAAGACGTCAGTGGCGCCAGAATCCGAATCTGGAAGCTCTTGAAGCGCATCCGTATTCGCATGTGTTGGGGTTGTGGGAGTCGTGGGCATCATGGGGGTCAACCCCAACGCTTGCAGCTTAGCAAGTGACGTGTGGCGGATAGACTCCGCAACATCTGGAAAATCATCTGCATTATTGACCGTAAAAGTGCCCAATCCTTCAATCGTTAAAGCACCATTGTGATCCGTGGCGCCTAGAAGAGTAACCGGCGGATCCGCCAAGCGAGTCACATAATCATGGAGGAACTCCTCCACAGGCTGCTTCGCATAGGCAGCCGCGGCCGTAATATAGCGGTGAAAACCAATAGCATGCTCCTTAGCAATCCGTAAGGTGAGCTCCGTAACTCCGCTCGGCAATTTGGTCACAACAACCGGTTTGTCCTTGTTTGCTCGCGTTTGGACACGTTTTCGTGCCTGTGCTTCGGCTTTCTGCCGTGCCTTCTCGTCCACCTTGATCCGTGCCTGAATCAGCATCGACCGCAAGGATGCGGGGGTGATCCATTCCGGTTCAGTGCACAACGCATGAAGCTGTGGCTTCATTTGCTTCAACTGTGCTTTTGAAAGCCCGGTGAGGTGCTTGCCAATGATCGCCAGGCGAGCAATGTCAATAGTGCCATTTTTATGAATGGCCGCGCAGATGGTGGGGTAGCGGCGCAGCATTGTGACCGCCGTGATGACATAAACCGCGTGAGCCTTCACCACACCAAATGTGCTCATGATAAGGGCACACAGTGTGGTTTGGTTGAGATTCTTTTTCTTCTGCGTCATCGCCAACAAGTGGGTGAAGACCTCCCGATTATAGTTACATGTTGCGGCCTGCATGTTCGGCAATTCGGCAGGGTTTTTCTGCTGGCGCTGACGATTGTGGTTGCGATGGGACATGATGATAGTGCTCCTAACACTGTATTTGAGGGAAAACTTTGGGCGTCGAAAAGCAAAAGGTTAACCAATAAGACCTGTCTTAAAATCGTTGGGCGTGCGTTCCTGCGGATCAATACGAACCCACGTCCCAATCACACCAGGGACCGTCGGCGGATTATCGCCCAGCAAATCGCGAGCATTAGGAGTTTGCGGCATGTGCTGCAAAACCCCATGTAACTTGCCTTTTCTTGGTGTGTGATCCGCGCTCACTTCGGGAATCATGAGTGGTTGCGGCACCTGCCGCTGTGGCAGCGACATCGCAGGTGCTGCGGCTGCCATGCGCGTCACCGCATTCGACGTTGATGCTGAATGAGTTGATGCAGCATGACGAACCGGACGGCCATGAATGCCGCCCAAAAACCCCGGAAAACCGGCGGCAGCGCCTCGTGACCCCACTTGAGAACCAGCGGCTACGGCCTGGGTATCAACCCCAGCAGGTTGCGTTGCGACATGGGCTGCAGTAAGCGCCGAACCCCCTAAAACCCCAGCGTGCGGCGCCCCTAACGGGGCAGAAGAACCGCCAACAGCACCCGCACCACCGGCCGATGCTTCAACCGCCCCCTGAAACGACGACCCCATAGAAGCATTCACATACGAACCTGCATAAACACCACTGCTACCACCACTAGCGGCATCGGTATTCAACTCCGCCATCGACTTTGAATCCGCATGACACTCGTGCTTCTTATGAGATTGCGGCTGCGCTAGCTCAACAGCAGACTCCGACATTTCATGCCCCAATTTCTCAATCGGGGGCTGGGCATTGGAGCCACCAGCAAGCTGAACCAACCCGTCACCAACAACGGAAAGCACCTGGGTTAAGTTGCGAATAGCCGGCACCGCACCCATGAGTGCTTGACCAAAAAGTGCCCGAAACTTCACCAAAATCGCCGCCTCGATGCTCTCACGCTCTGCAGGCTCCGGGATTGCCAACAACAAAGTTCGGGCGGTCATAAGCCCAGGAAGAAACGCCAAAGCAATGGCCGCAAAATAACCGACAGTGCCAGCCATGCCGGCACTCGTGAGGGAAAATGCCTCCGTAGTCGCAGCCATGGCAGTAAGAGTCTTATGAGCTGCGCAGATCACATCACCACTATTTTCCTTGAATAAATCATTGGCAATGCTATTGAGCTCCGCCGAAGCCTGGTGCGAGATCGACGACATGGCAGTCCACGACGTGAGTGCCTGGTGAGCTTGCGCATGATTAGTGCTGGCAAGCCTGGCAATCACATCATCGAGCGATATTGGGATCGTGGGCATGGGGGTCGGAAAGCTGAAATCCGCAAAGCACGGTGTGGGATGCGGCGCATATGTTGTGCGAATCTGTTCAACCAAGTGTTGGACATCACATGATGCTAAAGCTTTGCCAAAAACACAGTCCTGCCCCAGAAATGACTGCCGATTGAGATCAAGAGTGTGACGGCCCCAATCAACCTGTTCCGCCAACGACTGGGCGACCGTTATGGCACTTCCAACACTTCCGTATAACACACACCCATGAGTTGCGCCGAGCTCACTCAGCTCCGACATGCCGGAATACGAGCCGCAAAGAGTGTTATTGCTGGCAGTATCAACGATCGAATGGGTGAGGTCAACAACATTTTTGAGCCGCAGCACCCCATGGGCAAGAGACACTGCGTTAATGGATAAATTCATGGCATTCTCCTCGAATGACTGTTGGGATAGCGGGGAAGACAGCGTGGCCTATCAGCGGCTTCTCGACGAGCCAATAGGTGGCTTGTCAATAGTGCCAATGGTGAAAACCGTCAATTTTGCCTTCATATAGTTGGACAGGAATTGGCAACTTTTTGGCCAACATAATTCATGTGATTTTCGTCATATCTCTTGGTGGCTTGCTTACCAATAAAAAGTTGTGTGTGGGGGTAGTGGGAAAGGTATGGCTTGCTTTGCAAAGGTTGGTGGACACGGCATACTTTTGGCTATGACTTTTGTTGCGCGCTCTTCACGTAAACGAACATTGACCAATGCGCCATTGATTGACGCAATTACTCCTGGCGTGAGGGAACAACGGCGCGCCGTGTGGTTCATGCGACAAGCAGGCCGGTCGCTGCCGGAATATCGGCAGGTTCGCGCCGGGATTGACATGCTTGATTCGTGTTTTATGCCGGAACTTTTAGCTGAGATTACGTTGCAGCCGGTGCGTCGTCATGACGTTGATGCTGCGATTTTATTTTCTGATATTGTGGTGCCGCTGAAGGCTGCTGGTGTGGATGTCGAGATTGTGCCTGGTCGTGGTCCGGTGGTGGCGCAGCCAATTCTTAGCATGTCGGACGTAGATAATTTGCCTGTTTTAGACGCAGATATTGATGAAGTTATAGCAGGTATAGGCATTATTATAGAGAATCTTACGCCGTCGCAAGCGTTGATTGGGTTTGCGGGGGCGCCGTTTACTCTAGCGAGCTATCTGGTCGAGGGCGGGCCGTCCCGTAACCACGAGAAGACCAAAGCGATGATGCATGCGCAGCCGGAAACATGGCATGCGTTAATGCGGAAGCTCACTCCGACGATTACCCGCTTTTTGTCGATGCAGGTATCGGCCGGGATTGACGCTATGCAGCTCTTTGACTCGTGGGCGGGTTTCTTGACAGAGCGGGATTATCGGGAATATGTGCTGCCTTATTCCACGGAGATTTTCGTGGCGATTGCCGGGGCGGATATTCCAAGGATTCATTTTGGGGTCGGTACCGGTGAACTTTTAGGAGCGATGAGCCAGGCCGGTGCTGATGTAACTGGTGTGGATTGGCGGGTGCCGCTGGATGTGGCTGCGCAGCGTATTCATCATGCAGCGGGCTCAAAGTCAGTGCAGGGAAATCTGGACCCGGCACTATTATGTGCAGGCGAAGAAGTGGTGCGTGCCGAAGTGGCTCGGATTTGCGCCGAAGCGGATCGCGCTATTTCTGCTGGCCATGCCGTCGGTCATATTTTTAATTTAGGGCATGGTGTGTTGCCAGCAACGGATCCTGAGATGATTACCCGTGCGGTATCGTTGGTGCACGAGATCGCACCACCACAAATATAGTTATTATCTAATAATATTTAGTTTATTTGATAGGGAGTTTTATATGCGTATTGCAATCATTGGTGCTGGCCTATCAGGGCTCACCGCGGCATGGGAGATTCACCATCAACGCCCCGACGTTGAGATAGAAGTATTTGAGGCAGCCGATCGTATTGGTGGCAAACTCTATACAGTGCCGTTTACCGCGGGGCCTACTGATATGGGGGCCGAGGCATACCTGGCCATACGTGCGGATGCCACACAATTTTTTACCCAATTAGGGTTAAGAGATGAGCTGGTAAAACCATCAGGATTGCCATCATTATTGTATTTCAACGATGCGGTGCATGAGATGCCCCGGAATACCGTGATGGGGATTCCCGCATCGGGCAGTGCCGTTGCCAAACTTGTTGATATTCACACGCAGGCACGCATTGATGATGAAGCGGACCAACCAGGTATTGCCTGGGTTGCTGGGGTCACGGAAATGTCTCTGGGCGGATTAGTGCGGGCTCGCTATGGCGATCAAATTGTTGATCGGCTTGTTTCGGTGTTTCAGGGTGGGGTTTTCTCCTGTGTCTCTGATGATCTAGGAATTCGGGCCACTATCCCGCAATTAGCTCAGACCTTTGACGATATGGCTAACAGCGGTGAGAAAGTGACCCTCTCTGGTGCCGTCAACCGAATTTTAGAGCAGCAAAAGGCCGATCAAACGAAGTACACGAAAAATTACCGCCCACAGGTATTTGGGGCTTTCCGCCAGGGGTACCAGCAACTGTACGAGACCTTGGCGGAACAATCAGAGGCAACCATCCACATTGATGCGTTTATCTCTAGCGTGGCAAAGAAACCGCAGGGGGTTGTGCTGAAAGGCGCCGGTAGCGGCTTCTATGACAGAATATTGTTCGCCACGCCGGCCCCAACCACGGCGATGCTTGTCAAAGACATCATGCCTGCTGCTGAGGCGCCGTTGAAGGCTGTCAAGCTAGCATCTTCTGTTGTTGTGGGTATGAAGTTTGCCTCTGATGAGGGGCTGCCGGATAATTCCGGGATTTTAGTGGCAACGGACGAACCCGATGTGAAGGCAAAAGCTTTCACATTTTCATCAAAAAAATGGCCGCATATCGGTGAGCGAGGTGGGGCCCTGGTGCGGGCGTCGTTTGGCCGCTTTGGCGATGACGCAATTACCCGATGGGAGGAAGATGCCCTGGTGGATCAGGCCCTTGATGATTTGCGAACCATCACTGGTTTTGATGGGCGCGCAGCCGGGTTAGACGAAATTTATGTACAACGCTGGTTCGGCGGGCTGCCGGTGTATTCGCCCACTCATTTGGCAACGGTCGCCGAGATCGAAGCGGTGGTTGCCGATACCGAAGATGTGGAGATCGCGGGTTCCTTTATGCGAGGTGTGGGGGTACCCGCGGTAATTGCCGATGCGCGAGCCGCCGCCCACCGCTTATTAAAGTAATCGATCATGGTTGCGGGTGTGGGGGTTGTTGGCTACCCATAGCACTGGTGTCTGGTGTCGCCGCGGAATAAATTTCGCCCCACCACCGCAACGTATCCAGCACCGGTTTCAGGCTTGCCCCTAACTCTGTGAGCTCGTATTCCACCCGGGGCGGTACTTCGGCATAGACCGTTCGAGTCAACAACCCATGCTCCGCCATTTGCCGCAGATTGCTGGTGAGCACCTTTTGGGAGATATGCCCAATACTGCGCTGTAATTCATTGAACCTGCGTGGCCCATCCATGAGGTCACGCAGAATCAGCGCCGACCATTTAGTACTCAGGAAAAATAGCGTGGTCTCTATCGGACAGGTGGAAAGATCAGGCTTTTTTATTTCCATGCTTTTACCTCTTGACCATTAATAGTATCTATTTGGTTCCTACGGTACTTGATAGTGCCTTCTTCCCAAAAGATACTGTCTTCTTTAGGCTTTGGAACACACCAGAGAATATTCCAAAGAATTCCAAGAGAGGAACACATGCGTATCGCAGTCATCGGTGCTACCGGAAAAGCGGGAAAACTCATCGTCCAAGAAGCAGTCAACCGTTCTCATGAAGTCACCGCAGTTAGCCGACGCCCTCACCCAAATACCCCGGCACAACACACGCTTGTCAAGAACGTTACCGATCTCACCACAGCAGATTTCAAAGCCTTTGACGTGGTCATTTCCGCCCTAGGGTCACAACAAATTGTTGAACTCACCACCCATCTTGGTCAGATCCTGTCCGGTACCGATACCCGACTCGTGGTTATAGGCGGCACCGGCACGCTTTACACCACCCTGGCGCGTACTGAGCGGTTGGTTGATTCCCCGGATTTTCCGGCTGAATATCGAAAGTATGCCGAGACTCATGCCGTGGCTTCCGCTTCTTTGCGTGGTATCACTGGTTTGAAGTGGACCGCTATCAGCCCGGCGGCCAATTTTTTGCCCGATGCTCCAGCCCGTCATGATTATGAGTTTGCGGGTGATGTTTTCACCGTCGGTGCCAGTGGCACAAGTGAGATCAGTTATGCGGATTATGCATCCGCCCTGGTTGATGAGGTAGAAAACACCACCGGGGCTCATATTGGCGAACAAATCAGCGTGCGTAATCGCTAACGCATCCCACAAAACCTACAATAGGGTGCATGACTTTTTCCCCCTCATATCCAACTTCGGCGCACGTAGCTCGTTCTCGGGCATTCATGGAGCGCGCCCAACATGTCATTCCGGGCGGTGTGAATTCACCAGTTCGAGCTTTTGGGTCAGTTGGGGGCCAGGCTCGGTTTATCGCTAAGGCACACGGTTCAAAGCTTTACGACGTTGATGGCAACCAGTACGTTGATCTTGTGAATTCCTGGGGGCCTATGCTTTTGGGGAATGCTCACCCGGAAATTCTTGCTGCTGTGACTGAGACCATGGCGGATGGTTTGTCGTTTGGCGCACCAACCGAGGCCGAGATTGATCTTGCGGAAATGATTGTTGACCGTACTAGTGTGGCGAAAGTCCGCATGGTCAATTCCGGCACTGAGGCCACCATGTCGGCGGTTCGTTTGGCTCGTGGGTTTACCGGTCGTCCGAAGATCCTGAAGTTTGAGGGCTGCTATCACGGTCATGTGGATGCGCTTCTTGCCGCCGCAGGTTCGGGGGTTGCTACTTTTGCGTTGCCGGATTCCCCTGGTGTTACTGGTGCGACCGCTGCTGACACCATTGTTGTGCCCTATAACGATATCCAGGCTGTCGAACAAGCGTTCGCTGAGAATGAGGGGCAGATCGCTGCCGTTATCACCGAGGCTGCCGCGGGCAATATGGGGACCGTTGCCCCCCATAATAATTTCAATGCCAGGTTGAAAGACCTATGCCATGACAATGGGGCACTTCTCATTCTTGATGAAGTGATGACCGGATTCCGTACTTCTTATTCCGGCTGGTACGGTGTCGATAATGTTGCCGGTGACCTCACCACCTTCGGCAAAGTTATTTCAGGTGGTCTTCCCGCAGCAGCATTCGGTGGCCGCGCCGATATCATGGATCATCTTGCCCCGGTTGGCCCTGTCTATCAGGCTGGCACCTTGTCCGGCAACCCTGTCGCCATGGCAGCCGGGAAGAAATCCCTCGAATTAGCAACCGAACAAATATACGACACTATTCGTGCTCATGCTGATCGGCTTGCCGATCTCATCCATGATGCGCTTGGTGCCGTCGGCGTCGCCCACCACATTCAACGCGCCGCCACCATGCTTTCCGTGCGATTCGCCGACGGGGAAGGCCATAATTTCTCCGACATGAAACAGGCGGACACATTCCGCTACGCACCGTTCTTCCACGCTCTTCTCGACAATGGTGTTTACGCGCCACCTAGTGTTTTTGAAACCTGGTTTGTGTCCGCAGCCCTCACCGATGACGACTTTGACCGCATCGAAGCAGCACTCAAACCAGCAGCTCAAGCCGCTGCGGCAGCCCAAGACATCGGCTAATGCCATGATGAGCGGCTCAATAATCTAGCCGCCACATACCCACACGGTAACCACTAACGGAAAACGGAAAGCGTCTCACCCATCATGTCCCACACCATTATCCATCTCGTCCGTCACGGCGAAGTCTACAACCCTGACCGCATCCTTTATGGTCGTATCCCCGATTACCACCTCTCCGCCCGCGGCCAATCCATGGCCGCTGCTACCGCTAAATCTTTCACCAACCACGACATTGCGCTCCTCTGGTCCTCCCCCCTGGAGCGTGCACAAGAAACCGCCGGCCCAATCTCCGAAACCACCGGCGTCGACATCACCCTCGACGACCGTCTCATCGAGGCGGGGAACCGGTTCGAAGGCCTCCGCGTCAACTCCTGGCGATCCCAACTCATCAACCCGATCCGTTGGCCCCTCATGTGGAACCCCGCACTTCCCAGTTGGGGCGAACACTACGTTGACATTGCCGCCCGCATGATGGACGCCGTCGACTCCGCCCGTCGACAAGCAGCCGGGCACGAAGGAATACTCGTCACACACCAACTCCCCATCGTGTGCGTGCAACGCACCGTCCTCGGCCAACCCCTCGCCCACAACCCCAGCAACCGGGTATGCGACCTGGCCAGCGTCACATCATTAGTATTCCACGGCGACCAACTGGTAGATTACCGCTACAACGAACCAGCCCAGGAGATATAAATGCCGCACCCCCGCTGCCTCATAGCATCACTCTTAGCCGCCATCACATTGGCGCTTGCCGCATGCAGCACCGACACCGCAGGTAAAGACGCAGTAGCAGTAGGGGGAACCTTCCAATTCCACTCACCCGGTGGCGAAACCGTCATCACTTACCCCGAAGCCGACCGCAAACCCATTGCCGACATCACCGGCCCCTCCGTCACCGACTCCAACACAGAAATCAAACTCGCCGACTACCAAGACAAAATAGTTGTCCTCAATGCTTGGGGCCAATGGTGTGGCCCTTGCCGCACCGAAGTCGACGACCTCGAAGAAGTCCAAGAACACCTAACGAAAACCGGTGGCACCGTCATCGGCATCAACGTCAAAGACACCCAGTCACTAGCAAAAGACTTCATACAAGACAACGGGATCACCTACCCCAGCATTTATGACCCGCCCTTTAAACTAGCTGCCTCACTCGGGGGTATACCCGCATCGGTTGTCCCCACGACAATCGTGTTAGACAAACAACACCGGCCTGCCGTAGTCTTCCTCCGCCAAATCACCGCACAAGAACTACTCGACGCCATAAAACCCCTCGAAACAACATAAAACCCCAGCATAACAACCCGCCTGGGAGCACACCAGCCTAGGAATACGCCACAAATGCTCACCACCGCCGCCATCGGTACAACCTTCGCCACCACCGCAGCCACCGGGCCCCTTCTCCTCGGCATCCTTGCCGCCATGGCAGCCGGCCTCGTCTCATTCGCCAGCCCCTGCGTCATCCCCCTCGTGCCCGGCTACATCAGCTACCTCGCCGGCCTCGTCGGTGGCACCGTTACCTACCACGACAATCACGGCCCCCTCGTTACCAAACAAAGCCGACTCAAAGTCACCACCGCCGCCCTCCTCTTCGTTCTCGGCTTCACCACCATATTCATCCTCACCACCGTCACCGTCTTCGGTGCCATCAGCATCCTCACACTCAGCAGTGACATCCTCATGCGCATCGGCGGCGCTATCACCATCCTCATGGGCATCATCTTCCTCGGCGGAATCTCCTTCCTCCAACAAGAAAAACGCATCCACCCCACCACCACCTGGTCCACCTGGGTAGGCGCCCCCCTCCTTGGTGCGATCTTCGCCCTAGGCTGGACCCCCTGCCTCGGCCCCACCCTCGCATCCATCATCTCCGTCGCCGCCGGCACCGAAGGAATGACCGCCGCCCGCGGCATCCTCCTCATCATCGGCTACTGCCTCGGCCTGGGCATCCCCTTCATACTGGTAGCATTCGGCTCCACCAAAGCCATGACCGGTGTCGGCTTCCTCCGCCGTCACAGCCGCACCATCCAACTGATCGGCGGCATCACTCTCATCCTCGTTGGCCTAGCACTCATCACCGGCCTCTGGGGCGACTTCATTAACTGGATACGAATCATCACAAGCGAGTTTGGGGCAACCCTCATCTAACCGCTAGCGTTAACCCTAACCACAACTGGCCCAACTACCCAACAAACCAGTAACCACCACTAAAACCACAAGGGAGCAGCGTGAAAATCCTTCTCGCAGCAATCAAAAAAGCATGGCACTGGCTCACCAGCATGCGCACCGCCCTGGCCCTCATGTTCCTGCTTGCCCTGGGCGCAGCGCCCGGCGCCCTCCTCCCACAACGCTCCCTCAACGAAGACAACGTCACCGAATACCTCAAAAACAACGGCAAAATCGCCGAAATCTACGACAAACTGCAACTCTTCGACGTTTTCAGCTCCACCTGGTTCAACTCCATCGCCGTCCTCCTGTTCATATCCCTCATCGGCTGCATTCTGCCGCGCTCCCTAGACCACTACAAACAATTGAAAACCCGCCCAGTACGGGCACCGAAAAACCTCAACCGGCTACCACTTAACGCCACCGGCACCGTAAACAAACCCCTGCCAGAGGTAGAACAACACATCACCACCCTGTTCAAAGGCTGGCATCTTGCCGCATATACCAAAGAAGAAGACCGCGCCGGACAACGCTCCTTTTCTGCCGAAAAAGGCTACAGCCGGGAACTCTATAATCTGCTCTTCCACCTGGGGCTTGTGGGCATGCTCGTCGCCATGGCCATCGGCCGCATGGTGTACTACGAAGGACAAGTCATCGTCATCGCATCCGACCGGGACGATGTCAACTCCCAGTTTTGCAATACCGCCACCGCGAATTTTGATTCCTTCCGCGCCGGGCTGCTTTTCGACGGCACCGGCCTGAACACCTACTGCCTGGATGTACATAACTTTTCCGCCAACTATCTCCCTAACGGCCAGGCGGATTCCTTCCGTTCGGACGTGTCCTATGCGGTCGGTGACGAGATCAATACGGATTCCGCCACCTGGAAACACCAGGAAATATCCGTGAACCACCCACTGCGGCTTGGGGGCGACCGCGTCTATTTGCAGGGCCACGGTTTCGCCCCCACATTCACAATCAAATGGCCGAACGGGGAGGAGCGCACACAAACAGTACAGTTCCGCCCCGACGACCTCACGTTTTTCCTGTCCTCCGGCGTGGTCCGATTCG
>CAJZGD010000020.1 GCA_915275065.1 uncultured Corynebacterium sp.
GGCGGGCGCCGGGGAGGGGGTTTGCGGCCGGGAGGGCGTCGTCAAGCAAGGAGGGAAGGAGGGGGAGAACGGGTACCCCAATAAACTTCCTGTTCAGACTGGGTTATGGGGGTGTGGCGGGGGTGCGGCGCGGATTGGGGAATGCCCTCGCATCGTGCTCGTATAAACCATGACTTATGGATGGCATGTCATCGTGGGGGCAAGAAAAAGTAATAAATGCCAGTATTATGCCTACCCCTAGGTGGGTCGCAGTGGGTGTTTCGAACAGCCACTATTAAACTTAGGCAGTAACTGCATAGCTTAAGAACTCACAGAATCGGAGTTGATATAGAAACATCCGGTTCGCGTTGCGTGCTTGACCACAAGCAGTTGCTTTGTCGAACAAGGAGAAATTCGTGTCCAGTAAGCGCTCCACAACCCGCAGCTTGCCGCTAAGCGTGTATTTGGTCATCGCGGTGGCCGCATTGATCGGTACCGGCGGCGGGTGGGCTTGGTATGTCACTTACCCACCTGAGCGAATGGTGGCACTCATTGTCGGTATCGTTGCCGTCGTAGTGGTAGCAGCGGCGCTTTTGGCGAATCGGCGTGCCTGGCAGATCATCATGAATCTCGCCCCCACGGTCTTACTACTCGCAATACTGCCCTTTGTGACCAAGCAACTTGGTGCGCAAACCACCATTGTGGTGCTTGTGGCTATCACCACGCCATGGTTGGTTGGTACTGCAATGCTGCCGGCATTCCGGCCGGTGGCTAGGCTGACCGGCACGGATAAACAAGCCAAGCAGGATTTTGTTCGGGAATTCTGCTGCGGCTGGCTGCTCATGCTGGTCTTCACGCTCATCCCGGTGGGGATTTTTTCGCTCCTTCTTCTTATCTGTGGCTGGTCTGCCGGCAACATTGGCCTCTATATTGTTGGCGTCATGAGCAATGTGTTTTTCCTGCATTGCCTCATACCCACCATGGAGATCCGCAAGGAAGCGGTCGTGGCCGGCTGGGTTGCCTACGGGGCGGTGTTCTTCTTCTTCCCTGGATTCTGGTACCTTGCCCCCCTCGCCGGCGCAGTGCTGCAAATCCCCTTCCTTGGGAAGGGGCTGCTTGGGTTGTTCCAGGCTCCCGCCATGGACCTGCAAACTCTACTGGCCAAGGCCGTGTATGGGGTGCTCATTGGTGGGGTGCTGTGGATGGATAAATTCCTGGTCCTGGTGCTCACGCCGAACGCGGAAAACCTTTGGCTGGCATACACCGCCATTATTCCTGTTACGGTGACGCTCGCGGTGTGTAATGCCACGAAGTTCCCGGATCTGCAGCACAGTTTCGACAAGCTAGTGGATGATGTGGCCCACCGGCCGTTGTCGCAATTGGGGAGCGATATTTCAAATTCCCGGGGGAATTTGGCCTATTTGGTGGCTAGCACTATTGCGGTAAGCACGTCTGCAAGTTTAGGCTCGTTGCTCATGGGTGGTGTTTTTGGTATTCAACATGGGTACACCAGTTTATTGTTGTTCCTATTGCCGGCCACATTGGTGGCGGCATATGTCAGCATGGCGCAGTTGAGTCAGGTGCGGCGGCATGTGAACGCGGCGGTTGGCGCCGGCGGCTATTTGGTGTTGGTGACGGTGGCGTTTGCGTTCCTGTCGCCATTGGTGGGTTTGGTTATGGCGCTGTTGGTTTCGTCGATTGTGGCTATGTTGGCGGCGGTCCGCGTGGAGCGCAGCGTGGTTGATGCACCATATGAACTCTTCTGGCAAAAGGCGGTGGCATGATGCCCAATAATGAAAACGAGAAAGACACATCGAGCTTGCCGACGGACGTATCGCGGGATGCGTCAAAACTCAATCATCCCAAGCCGGCAAGCCGACCCACCACACCCAAATCGGCCATTAAAGGCAGTGGGCGACTGCGGAAGGAACCCTTATTCCCCTCCCGCACCGACATGCCTACTCCTCCTAAGGTGGCCGACGAGCCGGAGAAACCCCGCACTCCGCTGTTCCCGTCGTGGCATTCGGAGAAGTCGGAAAAATCCGATCCCGAGCCGCCACGTGCTCCCCTATTTCCGTCGTGGCATAACGAGCGGCCCCCCACACGTCCTATGGAGACGGCCAAGCCATCCGAACCTTTGTTCCCATCGCGGTCGCCGTCGACGAACCCGAATCGGCATTCGGTAGATGACTCTGATGTAGAGAAGCCCAAGACGCCACTATTCCCATCATCGAATTCAAAACCGCGATCATCTGGTGACGATTCCGATATCCCAGACAAGCCACTGTTCCCATCTACCGGGGGTTTCCGGCAGTCGAAGACCCAGTCGCATGACCCGATATCCATTTTCAGTGGGTTCACGATGATGGATAATCCCACACCGCCACCGGTGCGGAAACCCGAGCCGCCGAAGCCAGCATCCCGGCCGAAACCTGAAACGTCAAAGCGGGATCGACCCGCATCTATTTTCGATGATTTTAATTTCATCAAGCCGAAGTCTGAACCGGATTCCGAGTCGGAGCCCACCTCGAAGGTTGAAGCTCCTGAAGTGCAGCCCGAGGCTCCTGCGGTACCGAAGACCCCTAAGGCTCCCAAGGCGGCGGAGGCTGCGCCGAAAACCCCCAAGGTGGACGTCACGCCGGAACCTGAGCCGACGCCACCCGAGCAATCCGCTCCACCAGTGCCTCAAGCTCCAATGGCCCCGCGGCCAGTATCGAAGCCGACCGTACCAACCACGCCGGAGGTTTCGGAGGTGCCGGGCACATCGGATACCACCGATACTGCCGCTGTGGCCGAACCATCGGTTTCCGCAACCGTCGAGCCGGAGTTGGCTAAACACGAACAGGCATCATCCCTGCTTGGCAGCTTTGATTTTATTAAGGCCCCCGAACCGGTATCCCAGCCGGAGGAACCTGATGAGCCACCAGCGTCAACCGTGGCGGCGGAGACCCCGGCGGCCGAAGCACCTGAGGCTGAACCAGTCGGAGCAGCCGAAGCGGTCGAATCGGTGGAAGCGCCGGAAGATATGGAAACCACCGGCATTGGGGAGGAACTCCCCACGTCCAGCATATGGACCGATGGTTTTAGCTCACTGAAACCCATCAGCCCCCTGCCGCCCACCATCACTAATTTCGAAGAGGACGACGACTTCGACTACACCCCACTCTTTAACGAGTTGGGGGCGCAGGTGGCGGCGTCGAAAGCCGAGCCGGAACCTGAGCCCGAGCCTGAGCCTGAAGAGCCGGAGGTTTCCGAAGAATCAGGGGTCGTCAAGCCGATCATCATTGGACACCAGGCGGACCTGAAACCATCCACTAATCCATTTTCCGCCGTGGTGCGGCAACCTTTGGTGCCGTCGGAACCTGAGCCTGAGGCCACACAGGACCCCACATTGGGGGTAGCGGAGACCCCGGAATCAGTGGCACAGGTAACACCGACCGTGCCGGCCGTGTCAACTACGCCAACTACACCAGCCGTGCCAGAGGCAGCGGAAGCCCCGGCGGATCCGGCGGCCCCAGAGCCTTCGGTGCAGCCAGAGGCGGCTGCACCAGCCAGGATCCCCACGGCTGCCACCACTCCCGCGCCCGCTGTTCCTGAGGCTCCTGCGGCAAAGCCGTTGAAGCCGAAGAAGCCACCTGTGGACGTCGACAAGCTCAAAGCCGAATTGAGCGAGTGGGGTGCGTGGGCATCCATGCCGCAGCTAGGGACGAAGAAACCGCAAGACAAGAAGAAATCCAAGGTGGGCGGGCCATCATTGGTGTACCGCTTCCCAGGCGACAGTCAGGTGTTGCAGGAAGTCGACATTGCGGTTGTGATGGAATCCACATATCCGTTTACGGCGGGTGATACGGCGGTGTCGGTGCAGAACATTATTCGGCACAATCCAGACCTCACATTCGGCGTTATCCACATTGCAGATGATTCGAATGCACCTGCGAAAAGCATGTTCGAGCTTCCCGCGAATGTGAAGTGGGTTGACGTGATTTATCTCGAATCGACGGAAGTCTCGGAAAAATTTTCCGGCCTAGTATCGTCGCCAGTCACCGATGAGCAAGCCCGAGAAGTGCTCGACGCCATTGAATCATCCGTGACCGGCAACCACGAATCAATGCATGCGTTGTACGAGAACGCCATCAACCCGCAAACCCGCACATGGTCGGCATGGGGCGCGCTCGGACATCGGGAATTCATGAACGCCGCAATTAAAGCCGCAGGTAAAGCCGATGATATTAGCCTCAGCCAGCTCTTCGACCTCGCCTATAATTTCTTCCTGCGGATCTATACGCTACTCGACCGGGTGCTGCCCACCGCGCGGGTGTATCACGCGCACTCCAGTGGCAATGCCGGTCTCGTGGCTGCGGCAGGTGCGGTGCAGAACAAGGGCAAATTCTTCCTCACCGAGCATAACCTGAATATTCGGGACTCCATTAACAAACTATTGAGCCGGGACCTCAACCGGCGGGTGACCCGTGAAGCACCACTAAAGCTAACCACAGATACGTTCGAACGCTTCTGGACCCAGTGGTGGCTGGAACTTGGGGCATTAAACTATGCGGAAGCGGAATTGATTACCTACCTGTATCCGCAGGCAGTTACCGATGCCCAAGAGCTGGGCGGCGCCCAGGAGAAAACGGAAGTTCTCCCTGACGGCATCGAGTGGGAAGACCTGGAGATTCCGCGCATTTGGCGGCAGCAGGCAGTGCCAAAACTGGAGCGCAAAATCAGTTGGAAACTCGCGGTTGTGGGGGATTTCCAGCCGAGCAAGGGCATTATCGAGCTCATTGATGCGGTCAAAATAATGGTGGATGGTGGGAAAACCGATGTGCGCGTCGACCTGCTGAAGCCGGCTGACGGCAGCACCACCGACGAACCAGAATATTATTCGCGTTGTGTTGCTCACATTAAGCAATTGTCGGTGGAAAACTATGTGCGGTTGCGTGATGTGAAAGATGCCCGTGACGTGATGCACGAATACGATGCACTGGTAGTGCCCAGTTTCCAGGAGAGCCAACCCCAGGCGGCACTCGTGGCCATGACCATGGGTGTGCCGATTATTGGCTCCAGCGTGGGCGGCATGAACGCTCTGGTAACCGAGGAATTATCTGATGCGCAGCACAAGAAGATCGGTGCCAGTGGGGAATTAGTTCCCCCCGGTGATTCAGCGGCTCTTGCTACACTTATGGCAAAGCTTACGCAAAGCCCAGAACTTTATCGTGCATGGCATGAAAATGCTCTCGCTCGCATCAAGGCTTTTTACCTTTTGCCACAGGTGATGCGTCGCTATAACGCGATCTATCGCAATCTTGGGGCAGGGAAACACAAAGTAATTGGTGGTGCAGCGATGGCGCTGTGATGATGCTGCAGTTGTAGCATGATGCCGCGGAAACGTTATTGATTGTGCAATGGCTTTGTTCAAAACAATGCTAGGGCACAATCATGACGGAACTCTGATACATCATGTGCTGTTCGTGGCGGTTCTGGTGGCTTACGGCAGTGAGCATATAACCACATTCGTACCAGCTACTAGAGGAGGTGGCTGACATCTCTACGCCTGAAGATTCACCCATTAATTCCACATCAGAAGACACGTTCGAAGTCGCACCCGCGGAGGCAGACGCTACACCTGCCGAGACTGCGCCTGCCGATGCCGCATCCGCCGAGGTTGGGGGCACCGAATCGGTTAATTCCGAGACCCCTGAGGCCAGTGAGGCTAGTGAGGCCAGTGAGGCCCCCGAGGCCGCTGCGGCCCCCAAGGTCGACCTTGCTGAAGCCATTGACGCTGTGCCATTCCCCGAATTCGGGCATGCCACATCGGCGACCGGCGAATCGGAGACCACCCCGGCGGAAGCAGGGGAACCATTGAAACCGCATCCCCGGCTTTCCTGGGTTCGGCATGGACATCCGATATCGTCGTGGCAGTTGAAAAAGGCCGCAGGCAGGTACCATGTTGCGATTCTGAACCCGTGGGAGCTTCGTGCCGCCCACAATCTCAAGAAGCACAACCCGCACATGAAGGTGCTGGCCTATAAAAATCTCAGCTCGGTGCCCACCGCCGCGGCCGAAGAAAAAGGCCCGATTTACACCTCCGGCATACATCCAGTCATGGCCCAGAATCTGGGTACGAGCGCCCAGCTGACCCGGCGCGTTTCGCACAAGGGTCGTGACCACCAGCGGGTGTGGGATCTCACCTACCAGCAGGCTTGGTTGGGTAGTGTTGCCGCGGAGCTGGCCGATAGCCCGTTCGATGGGGTGGTGGTTGATTCCGATCTTGATGAAAAGTTTTTCCGCCACGAATTGGACAGAGAACAAATGTATGGGGGCATAGAAAAGCTGTTCAGTCGGGCTGGTGAGCGGTTGGGTGCCATGGGGAAGATGGTGGTGCCGAATTTCCCGGTTCGTGATGGTAATTGGCGGGGCCAGGGCCGTTTCGGTGGTGTGTTCGAATCCAATTGGTTGGGTTGGGGCGGCGCCGGCGATGGGTGGTTGAGCGCTGACGAGTGCGTGGAGCAGGCCCGTCGTTTGAATGAGGCCGAGGGGCAGATTATTCTCCGGGCCCCGGGCGCGAACCGTAACTACATTCGCCATTTGGGGTTGGCGTTGGCGGCGGCGTGGGTGTTTTTCCCGCAGCGTGAGGTGTCGGTTGCGGCGACGGGTGCCGATGATTTCAATGGTGTGCCGTTGGTTCCCGAGGTTGATCTTGGTGACCCCACCTCTGATGTGATTCGTGACGGGGATTTGTTCCGTCGCGAGTTTACCGGTGGTGTTGCCAGGATAAATTTGAGCGAAACCACATCCCTTGATGGGTTGCGTCCGCATTCCGGCAGCGTGGAGGCTTCGTAGTGAGCCTGTTGGCGCTTGCCGTTTAGTCGCGTGTTGCCTCCCCGGACTTTTTGGGTTCGGGGAGGTTTTTGTGGGTTTTGGGGTGCCGTGTTGTTGGCTACTAGGCTGGGAAGGCATGAGCCTTGGCAAGATTCTCCTGTTTTATAAGTTCACCCCTATTGCGGATCCGCAGGCGATGCGGTTGTGGCAGCGTGACCTGTGTGAGCTGCTTGGTCTTACGGGCCGGATTTTGATTTCGGAGCATGGTATTAATGGCACCGTGGGGGGTGACATGGAGGATTGTAAGCGGTATGTGCGGAAGTTTCGGGAGTATCCGGGGTTTAAGGATACGGAGTTTAAGTGGTCGGCTGGTGGGGCCGATGATTTTCCGAAGTTGTCGGTGAAGGTTCGGGATGAGATTGTGGCGTTTGGGGCGCCGCAGGAGTTGCGGGTGGATGAGCATGGTGTTGTTGGTGGGGGCGTGCATTTGAAGCCGGAGGAGGTGAACCAGTTGGTTGCGGATCGCGGCGATGATGTGGTGTTTTTTGATGGGCGGAATGCGATGGAGGCCCAGATCGGTAAGTTTAAAAATGCGGTGGTGCCGGATGTGCGGACGACGCATGATTTCATTCGGGAGTTGGAGTCCGGCAAATATGATTGGATGAAGGATCGGCCGGTGGTGTCGTATTGTACTGGGGGGATTCGGTGCGAGATTTTGTCGGCGTTGATGAAGAATCGTGGGTTTACCGAGGTGTATCAGATTGATGGGGGGATTGTGCGCTATGGGGAGAAGTATGGGAACCATGGTTTGTGGGAGGGGTCGTTGTATGTGTTTGACAAGCGCATGCATATGGAGTTTGGGTTAGGCACGAAGGACCCGGGGTTTGTGCAGTTGGGGCATTGTAAGTGCGGTAAGCCGACTAATAAGTTTGAGCATTGTGTGAATGAGGATAATTGTCGGGATTTAGTGCTGATGTGTGAGGATTGTTACGCGAACCCGGCGACGCGGCATTGTGGCCGGGAGGAGTGTGCCGAAGTTGCTGCTCAGGTGGCTGCTGTGGCGGGTTAGTGTTTGGTGAGGTATTGACCACCTTCGTCCCATGGGGTGGGGTTTTGATGGAAAAATGTCAACCATGGCATCAAAACTTTTAGCGCATGGCGCGCATGTGACTAGCGTCGATAATAAGCTTGGCGAATTATTGTGGTTGAGCCCGGTTGCGAAACTTGATGGGCCGGGGGCGATTCGTGGCGGTGTGCCGATTATTGGGCCGTGGTTTGCGGCGCTCACCGGCCAGGAGCCGAAGCATGGGTGGGCCCGGGTGTCGCAGTGGCAGCTTATCGACGACGCTACCGCGCGGATGACGAAGGACGGTCTGGCACTTCAGGTGGTTGTGGTGGATCATGCGACTGGTTTCACCATGACGTATAGTGCCCGGAATGTGGGTGATGAGCCTAGGAAGATCCAGTTGGCGTTCCACCCGTATTTCCGGGTTGCCGATGTGGAGCAGGTGACGGTGTCTGGGGTGGATGGCGCCGATGTGTATGACGCGGTCACGAAGACGCATGTGACCCAGCAGGGGGATGTGACGTTTACGAGTGGTGAGTATGACCGCATTACTCGGGGCGGGGATTATGAGTATGTGATTTCCGACCCGGGGTTGCGGCGTCGCATTATTGTGAGTTCGTCGGCGGCGGATAGTGTGGTGGTGTGGAACCCGGGCGAGAACACTATTGCCGATATTGGTGACGAGTGGCGGCATTTTGTGTGTGTGGAGCCGGCACTGTTGGGTGAGGATTATCAGGGGGTGGTAGTTGAGCCTGGGGAGAATCGTACGATTTCGTTGACGGTGCAGGCGGAAGCGTTTTAGGGGGTGAGCATGACCTTAAGGGCGGTGCGGGAGTCCATTGCCTGGTAGGCGTCGGCTACTTGTTCGAGTGGTAGGGTGAGGTCGAAGACTTTGCCGGGGTTGATTTTGCCGGAGAGCACGTCGGCGATTCCTGCTTCGAGGTAGTTGCGGACTGGTGCGGGGCCGCCTGCTAGGCGGGCGTTTTTGCCGAAGAGGGAGCCGAATCCGATGGGTGCTTCTTCGTATTGGGGGACCCCAACCCGGGAGATGATGCCGCCGGGGCGGACCACGCCTACCGCTTGGTCGTAGGCGGGCATGTGGCCTACGGCTTCGAGGACCACGTGGGAGCCGTAGCCGCCGGTGAGTTCCATGACTTGGGTGATGCCGGCTTCGCCGCGGTCGGCTACTACGTCGGTGGCTCCGAATTCGCGGCCCAGGTCGGTGCGGTCTTTGTGCCGGCCCATGAGGATGATGCGTTCGGCGCCGAGGGATTTGGCGGCGAGTACTGCGGAGAGGCCGACGGCGCCGTCGCCGATGACGGTGACGATTTTGCCGGGTGTGACTTCGCCCATGTGGGCGGCGTGGTAGCCGGTGAGGTAGACGTCGGAAAGCGTGAGCAGGGAGGCGAGTAGTTCGTCGCTGGCGGTGTCGGGGTTGATGTCGGGGACTTTCACCATGGAGCCGTTGGCGAGGGGGATGCGGGCGTATTGGGCCTGGAGTCCGCCGGGGTCGGGTTGGCCGTAGAAGCCGCCGTGGATGCAGGAGGTGTGCATGCCTTCTTGGCAGTAGACGCAGGTGTTGTCTTGGTAGGCGAAGGGGACGATGACGAAGTCGCCGGGCCGGACGGTGGTGACGTCGCTGCCGACTTCTTCCACGACGGCGATGAGTTCGTGGCCCATGGGGTTGCCGGCGTCGTCGTGGGGCATGTTGTGGTAGGGGTGCAGGTCGGAGCCGCACACGCAGGCGCGGACTGTGCGCACGATGGCGTCGGTGGGGTGTTTGATAGTGGGTTCGGGAACGTCGGCGATGCGCACATCACCGGCACCGAACATGAGGGTGGCTTTCATTGGTGGACCTTTCATTGATAAGAAAGCACACCATGCTACCACAAGCCAATAATGTAGGTTTCACCTATTAATGATGCACTAGTGCCATTTGGAACGTCGTGGTCATCCACATCATGGCAAAGGGGATGACAAACCAAAACGTACCCATCCACGGCCGCCACCTGGTGTACGACACCAATTTGCGATACATCATAATCGCCGTACCGAACATACTGGCGATAGGAATCATGCTGGTGGCAAACGGCCACCAAATCTCCGACTGCCGCGAACAAAACCACGTGGCCGTCCCAGCCTCGCAATACTCCCCACCCTGCATCCGGGCCACCATCGCTAATAACCCGGCAACTATCAACGTCACCACTGGCGTGAGCACCGCCCACAATATAGCCTGACGAGTGGAACGCCGATTCGCCTGCGCCACTACCAACGGGTCCGGGGCATCCGCCAGCTCATCAAAATCACGCGGCGCCGGCCGCATCATATTGGTGAAATCAGCGTCGGTAATAAGGTCATTCTCTGGGTGGTCGAGATACGATTGATTCAACATGGGTTCCCTTTACAACAACGGGGGCAAGGCAGGGCGAACAACAACATCAGTAAGGCTTGCATCACGTGGCGTCTCTAGCGCATCCCCCACAACCCGGGCAACGGTATTCGGATCAAGATACTCATCCGGGACATACGGCAACCCCTCCTGAGCCCGAATCGCCCGCTGCATATCCGTAGCAATCCGACCGGGAAAAACACTGGTCACCCGAATCTCCGGCTCCTCGGCCCGCAACGCATCACACCACCCTCGCGCCGCATGTTTGCTGGCACTATAGGCACTCCACCCGCCCGCGGCCTGCCTGCCCGCCCCCGAATTGAGATACACCACCGTCCCCCGCGCAGCCCGCAACGCCGGCAATAACCGTTGCGTCAACTCCACCGGCGCCAAATAATTCACCGCCATGTGCTGCGCCGCAACCTCCCGCGACTGGCCCCGCCCAACGCTCGCAATCCCAGCACAATGCACCAGTGCATCAAGCTTATCGACGCTCGGGGCGGCGTCGTCAAGCGGAACCAAAAAATCCGCCTGCCACCACGTCAATCGCGAATGCTGAAGATCGGCCGGGGCAGTACGGTACTGGGCAAACACCCGATAACCCCGATCAAGTAATAACCTTGTGACCGACAGGCCCACGCCACGGCTAGCACCGGTGACAACTGCGTGGGGGATCATACCCGAATTATAACGATCAACAAGGGAAAATAGAATCAAACTAAAGTATCAAAAAAGCGCCATTGGGTAAACCTATATACCCTGGCGCTTGTAGAAACGTCACTAGTTATTGTCGAGAGTGCCGTCCAAAATCGCTTGAACATTGGAGCGGCGAGATGCCTTTTCGAACGCTTTAAGTGCTTCTTCGGTGTCATAGGCTTCTGATAGTTCATTGATCAAATCGGCCAGTTTGGTGATATCGCCCAGCTTCTCCTCCGGCAAAGCTGCCAGCATATTTGCTAGATAGGCGGTGCGTTCATTACCAACCCGCTCCAACTCGGACTTACCAAACGGCGTCAACTGCACCTTAACACCACGACGGTCAGTCTCCTCCCGAATCCGCTCAATCATGCCGCGGTCCTCTAACTGGTGCAAAGCATTCGATGCCGTAGGCATACGAATCCCCTCAGCCTTAGCGATCTGGCTGATACGCGCCGGGCCCTCATTATCGAGCCGGCTCAAAATCGTTAATTGTGGGCCCGTAAGATCGGACGTTTCCGCTAGTCGGAAATATAATACGTACAACTTGGTTAGGGCGGGGCGAATCCGCGCCGCTAACTCTCGATGTGCTTGTGATGTCATGAGACACATTCTATCGGTTTGTCAACAAACCTACCGCCCGAGATGTCGGAAACCCCGAAAATCTTTGATTTTATGATTGATTCCAAGGTATTTTATAAACCTTTAATAGGCTGCATTATTACAGTAATGTCAGAAGAATCTTTGGTTCAGATGGGGGTAATTTTCCCTTTTGTGGTAAAGATTAGGAGTATGCATCAATGACGCTACACTGTATGGGGTGGTGGAATTTCAAGGTCAAATTTCACACCGGTTTGCCCGGGCTAAAACCCTCGCCGCTTGGCGGGCTAACAAGGTGAAACAAGATACTATTTGCGATGCTGATTTCTTGCTTCTAGCTGCGGCTAAGTTTCATGGAGTTCCGGCATCTGCGCCCTGTCCTATCTGTAACAAAACCAACCTTCGGGAGGTGCTGTGGGTTTATGGCGACGAATTAAAACGAGCGGCGGGCAGTGCTCGATCACTTACAGAAATTGAACAATTTGCAGCCGCCGGATTAACCTTCACCGTTCACCAAGTTGAGGTGTGCACGAACTGTAAATGGAATTATTTACTCATGACTGCAATTGCAGCTCCTTCTTATAAAAGTGATACTTAACACATAAAGCCCCTGAGTGGTGATTATGCTAACACACGGGGTTAAAACCATCTCGAACGGGAGTGTGACCACGCTAGAGAACATACTAAAGTCATAGGTTAATCAAGGCTGCTTAACATTGAGGAAGAACTGTCGTGACAAACAAACGCAACACTCGCAAACCCGTGGGCGCGCGGCCTAGTCGACCCCGCAATAAAAAGCGGCCCACCAGCAAGAAGAAAAACCGCAATAAATGGCTAAAAATTGGTGTCATCAGCACTATACTCGTCATGTTCTTAAGCCCATTTCTCCTTTTTATGGTTGCTTATCTCATGGCGGATGTGCCGAAGCCCAGTGAGCTACAGAACAAGCAGATCTCCCATATTTATGCCAGCGATTCAACCACCGAATTGGCCCGTATCGTTCCAGCCGATGGTAACCGCCAAGAAGTGCCCTTCGAACAAATACCCGAAGTGGTGCAGCACGCCGTGTTGGCCGCCGAGGACCGGCAGTTTTACACCAATAGTGGTTTCTCCTTCACCGGGTTTGGCCGTGCTATATTAGGCCAGCTGACCGGCAATTCCTCCGCCGGTGGTGGTTCGACTATCACCCAGCAATATGTGAAGAAAACCTTAGTGGGTGACGAGTCTTCCTTTAAGCGCAAGGCCAAAGAATTAGTATATTCCGTGAAAATGGCCAACGAGTGGAGCAAAGAAGAAGTGCTCGGCGCCTACCTCAATACCATTTACTTCGGCCGCAACGCCTACGGCATCGACGCCGCCGCCCGCGCCTACTTCGGTGTCCCCGTGCAGGAACTCAACGCCAGCCAGGCAGCCGTGTTGGCGGCCTGCATCCAACGGCCCAGCCAGCTTGATCCCCGAAACAACTTCGCCGAGGCCGAGGAGCGCTGGCGGTATGTGCTCGACGGCATGGCCGAAGAAGGTTGGCTCAGCCCCTCCGACCGGGCCTCTCAAACCTACCCCGAAACCATCGACCCGGCCGCCGCCCCCGAACAGGCCCCCGAAGTTTCCGGGCCCAATGGGCTCATTAAAAACCAGGTGATCGCCGAGCTGGGCAACCTTGGCATCGACGAAAGCGAAGTCCAAACCCGGGGCCTGAAGGTCACCACCACCATCGACATGAAAGCCCAAAACACTACTGTCGAAATGGTCAATGCTGAGCTGGCCAAACAGCGGGAAAACGTGCGGATGGCCGCGGTTTCGGTGGAACCAAAAACTGGGGCCGTCCGCGCCTACTTCGGCGGTAACGACGGCAACGGGTGGGACTACGCCAACGCTCCCCTGCAAACCGGCTCCACCTTCAAAATCTTCACCCTGGCAGCCGCGGTATCCCAAGGCATACCCACCAGCCAGGTGGTTTCCGACGCCAGCTACCAACTCCCCAACACCGTGGTGCCCGGCGGCGGGTGCCGGGGCGGCTGCACCATCAAGGAAGCCCTCAAACAATCCCTCAACACCCCATTCCTCCGGCTGCAGGGGCAACTAGCCCACACCACCCAAGACACGGCCGACATGGCCCACGCCCTCGGCGTCGCAAAGTCCCTGCCCGGTATTGAAAAAACCCTCACCGAAAACGGGGCAGCCCCCTTCGAAGGCATCACCCTGGGCCAATACCAATCTCGGCCCCTCGACATGGCCCATGCCCTGGCAACCCTCGCTAACCTGGGGGTTTACCATGATGCGCACTTCGTGGAACGAGTGGAAGCCGCGGACGGGCAAGTCCTCTACCAGTTCGATGCCGGCGCGGGCGAGCGTCGTCTCGCGAAAAAGGTAGCCACCAACGTGCTCGAAGCCATGGCCCCCATCGCCGGGTGGTCCGGCGGCAATAACCTTGCCGGCCGCACCTCCGCAGCGAAAACCGGCACCACCCAGCTGGGCGACACCGGCCAAAACAAAGACGCCTGGATGATCGGCGCCACCCCGCAGCTCGCCACCGCGGTGTGGGCCGGCACCGACAGCGGCGAAGCGTTGATTAGCCAATACGGCGCCAATATTTATGGCGCCAACCTGCCCGCAACCGTGTGGAAAAACATCATGGACGGCGCGTTAGAGGGACAACCAGCCGAAACCTTCCCACCCGCGGAATCCCTGGGCTTCACCAGCAGCGGCGGTGCTATCGGGCCGGTGGTTGCGCAACCACAGTCGGTGCCGACCCAGCAGGCACCCGTCGTGACAAACACACCGGACACCAACACCGGACGGCAGGAAACCATCGAAATTCCTGGGCTGCCGGACATCACCCTGCCGGGGAATGTGACCAATAACGTGCCCAACAACATGCCTGGCACCATGCCGGGGAATCTCCAAGATTTACAGCAACAATTAGAGAGCCCCCGAGGAGGGCAGAACACCACCCAAAATCAATGAGATTGAAGAATAATGAGGCGGTTATGGCGAGCGTAACCGCCCAACGGGGTAAAACTGCGCTACGCTAAAGCGCGATGAACGCCACCGTACACAACCGATACTCACCCGCAGTCGAGGAACCCATGGCTGCGGGTTTTATCGAGTTCATTGGTGGCAAACTCGGCCGCTACGCCCAGGTAGGGACGCAACGATACTGGACTCCGTTGCGGGTACTCCTCATGTTCGCGGTCATATTCCTAGGGCTGGCGTACCTTAGCAAAGCCTACTGCCTGGAATCGGTACTGCCAGGTGCCGGCCTCGGCGGCGCCGGAAGCGCTGGTAGTAGCGGTGGGGCAGGCGCTACCACGGGGGCTGGGGAGGCGCTATTGAACTGGTCCGGGAATCGCCAATACACCGCCGCATGCTACAGCGATACCATTGCCGGCTACACCCAGTTTTCCCACAACTTCCCCTATAATGCGTCCGTGGCAGACGCCCCCAAAAGCCCAGTCCTGTCGACACTTTTCGGGTGGGTCATGTACTGGATTTCGGGCATGGCCGGCGCGGTGGTGCGGTTGGTGGGCTTGCAGATAGCGCCGCCGGTGGTGTACTTCGCGGTGACCGCGGTGACACTGTCGATACTGTGGATGATTACCGTGCGAATCATGGCGGACCTGACGGGCAGCCGTGTGTGGGACACGCTGCTGCTTGCCTGCTCGCCGGTGGTGATTGTGCACGCATTCACCCACTGGGAAATCCTGTCGATCACCGCCGTGGTGGGCGCATTATGGTGCCTGTCCCGCCAACACTTCGGGTACGCGGGCGTGTGCATCGGCCTGGGCATCAGCGCCCAAATATGGCCGGTGTTTTTACTGCTCTCGCTGTATATCATTGCCGGCCGCAACGACCAATGGTGGGAAACCCTGCGATGCACTGAGTTCACCATTTTAAGCTGGGCGGCGATCAACATTCCGGTGGCGGTGCTGTTTCCGCACACGTGGTTTCGGTATTTCGTTGATGTGTACCTGCAAATGTGGGACTGGCAATCCGGTTTTGCGCTACTGATCCGGGAGACGAATTGGCTGGGGTTCGACCGCGCCACCACGCTCAACCTGGTGATGGTTGGCATGTTTTCGGTACTACTGCTCATGATTATCGCGGTGATCGCCCAATCCCCCAGCACACCCGGTGTCCCCGAGGTTACGCTCCTGCTGCTTGTTGCGTGGCTCTTGAGCACGAAAGAGTGGAGCTCCCAGTTTTCCCTGTGGCTGGTGCCGATCATCGTGTTGGCGGTGCCGAAATGGCGGCTGGTATTTGCGTGGGGGGCGGTAGAGGCAGTGCTGTGGTATGTGCAGGCGCTGCATATGTTGGGGAAAGACCACCTGGGCCTGCCGGGCGGCATGCTGGATTTCATGTTAATTATCCGCGGCGGTTTATTATTAATGCTGGTGTGGATAATGCTGCGTGACAATATCCCCCACATTCCCAAAACCCGCCGCCGAGCCTATAGGAAGCACACATGGACAGCACCACAATCGCCACAATGGGAAGCGTCTTTATGGGATTTCTCTGCTTCGGCGGATCGTTCGCCAGCTACATGTACCACAAGCCGGCAAAGCTCACCTGGGGACTCTTTGCCATAGCCGTCGTGTTTATTACGGTGATTCCGGTGACGTTGGCGGTGTTCTCCGCCAGCACCCCATAGCTTTACGACGTCTATAGCATTATATTCACGCACCCCGCTGCCTCCCTGCCCGCGCGTGCCATAATGGGCGTCATGACTAAGCATAATGAACACCAAGAACACGAACACCTAGAGCAGCTCATTGACAAGGTAAAAGCTACATTGGACTCTCACATGCAGCAGGCTGGTCCTGATGACCATGAGGTTTTAGAACAACAATTACAGGACGTCAATGCAGCTTTCGACGAGCACGTGAAACACCATGGCGCTGGTGATAACGACCAGTCGCACGCGGATCATGTCGCTATTGAAACGAAACTCAAGAATGTGCTCGACAAGTTTGAGGAGCATGTGAAGCACGACGTTGAGGCCGGACATGACCAGCTCAAATCCCAGCTAGATGAGCTGGTGGCCAAGTTGAAGGCCCACACCAAGCACCAATAGTTGTGCGGTAAATCTTGCGCTATGGCGGCTCCTTGTCCGG
>CAJZGD010000021.1 GCA_915275065.1 uncultured Corynebacterium sp.
GAGAAGCGCCGCCCAGGCGGCCAGGGCTTCATCATAGCGGTGCAGATCAACAAGGCAATGGGCGTATTCGGTACGCGCATGGAGAGTGACAAAATGCTTATCGCCATACACCTTCCGACAGCCCTCAACCACCTTGGCGCACTCGGCAAAAGCATCGAAATAGCGTTCGACTGCGCGAAGGCAGAGCACATAGCGACCCCGGGCGATATTGGTATCTCGGCCGTATTCCCCTTGATTATTTTCGTGGAATTGGGTAAGTGCCTCGTATTGGGCCAGGGCTTCCCACCAGGCTCTGGCCTCGTATAGGTAGAGGGCGTAGGTGTTCCAGGCTTCCAAAGTTTCGGGACTGTCCTCGCCGGTCGCGCGTCGATAAGCGTCAAGGAGGGCCCGGAGCTCGGGAAGCGCCTGTTTGAACAGCCCGGCCTCGGCAAGGGTGCTGGCGTATTGGGTCCAGACGTTGAGGGTGCGGGGATGCTCGGGGCCGTAAAGATTGCGGCGACCTGCGAGGGCATACCCAAACTGTTCGGCGGCCTCGGCAAGGTGGCCGCAGTTACGAAGCAGGGTGGCGTACATGCCTTGGAGATACACGGTGTCCCGATGGTCGGGACCTAGAACATTCAGACAGGTGGGAAGCAACTCCCGACCCTCAGCCAGGGCTTGTTCGTCATGCTCCAGTTCGGAAAGACAAGTTACGTAATTCTTCCACGTGGTGATGGTAGCAGGGTTGGTAGGTCCGAAAACGTAGCGGCAATCGTTGAGCAGGGATTGCAGCAGGGGAAGCGCTTCTTCGAATTCGCCCAATTCGAGAGCGCATTCGACAAATTGTTGCCGAACAAACAGGGTGTCGGGGTGCAGCTCCCCATTGATATGCCGAAAACCTTCCGCCACTATGGCGTATTCCTCATAAGCCTGGTCCATGTCCTGCGCCTGGCGGAGGAAATAGGCATATTTGCTGCGCACAACGCTGGTTTCCAGGTGATATTTGCCCCGTGTTTGTTCGTAAACGGCGACGAGGTTGCTGAGCTCCCCGATCGCCTCGTCTATGCAATATGAGGCGATCAGACTTTCGATATAGGAATCCCACACGGCAAGAGTCTGTGGGTGTTCTGGCCCTAAAGTTTGTTGGAAGTATTCTAATTGCTGCTTTAGGTTTTCGGTGCTCATAGCCCTTACTGTACAATGGAGAGCGCAAACTAGCGTTGTCGGCGGTGAAAAAAACCTATTATACCTGCTCACACCGGTTTGCTTATCGACGACTTACCCAAGCTGTGTAGCTATATCTGATAATGTTTCGTGAATGCCTAAGATAATGGGATGTGTCGGCCCCAGTTTCTGAACGGTCGCGTCAAGGAGACACTCATATTCGAACTGAGCCTCGGAAATCATCCCCGCCTTATAGAGACCCCACGCATAGTTATTCCAGGCCTTAAACGTTTCTTCATCATCGTCACCATAAACCTGCCGGGCCTGTTCCACAATGGTGGAAAGTTCGGTGAGGGTTTCGTCAAAGCGACCGAGTTCTAGCAGGCAGCGGGAATATTCACTCCGGGCAACGAGAAATTTCATGGGATCATGATGGGAGTGCTGCTGATACGCGGCAATCACCCTATGGTATTCGTCACATGCCTTGACCAGATGGCGGGTGGCATAGAGGGTTTGGGCGTAGATCAGTCGCACTATTGTGGTTTCCTCATCCAAAGCCCCATAGAGCTGTTCAAATCGGGCGAGGATATCCGGCAATTCCTGGGCAGCTTCGGGGAATTGTTGAGTTGCAAAAAGGTAATAGGCGTAGGCGTACCAGGTTTCTAGCGTTTGTGGACTATCGAGACCATTCACCTTTTTCCGAACAGCAAGGAGCTTTTTCAGCTCCGAAATGCCCCGGCGAAAGTCATGGTTACGGAGCAAACATCCAATCCAATCATTCCATAGCATAAGTGTTCGATTATGGTGAATTCCGAGGGATTCTTGAGCCGCCCGAAGGGCCCGACCGAACTCGTCAATGGCTGCGTCAAGCCTGCCCACATCCATGAGACAGGTTCCCACCGCACCCCAGGCCACAAAGGTACGCGGATGATGCTCACCCAGGGTCTTTCGCCGGCCGGCCAATACCGCCTGATATTCGATAAGGGCCTCGCCAGGCCTGCCGATAGCGCGAAGTTGCCCCGCATACTTATAACGAATCAGCAGCGTATCTGGGTGGTTTTCACCAGACACCTGCACGCGGGCAGCAAGCAGCTGCTCCGCCTCGGCCAACGCCTGAGCGGTGCGGCCCGCCTCATCAAGACAAATCATCACCTCAGTCCAGGTGAGGAGCGTGTCAGAATCATGGAAGCCAAGAATGTGACGCTGCCGCTCAAGCACGTCCATAAATTCCGGCAGCGCCTCGGAAAATCGGCCAAGCTTGGCCAGACAATCGGCGGCCTTATTCCGCAAATCCAAAACCGACACATTAGAAATTCCGTATGTTTGTTCGAATCCATCTGCGCTTTTGCGGAATAACGCACGGGCCTCCTCGTACTGGCCCATAGCCTGCAAAATCTCGGCGTTTTTCATTCGGGCAGTACAGGTGGCCGGATGATATTCGCCATAGTCATGACGAAGTTCGGCAACCAGTTCGGCGATGCTGGTGGCGGCTGCCGGCAACGCCGAAGGTTTGAGCTCATTGCGGTATTGCAATAACACCGCAACGTAATAGGTCAGGGCCGCGAGAGTTTCGGGATCATACGCACCATTAAGCCGCCAGATCTGGGTGAATCTCTGCTTCAGCTCCTGGGTGATATCTTCCGCATTTCGTCCCATAACCTCACTGTACACATTCACCCTATTGGCTCTTATTAGCTGACCCAATCATGGTTCCGTTTTTCAGTTACACCCACCTGACGATAACCATTCCCCGCCAAACAATCCACAATAATGGCAGCTCAACACCACAAATAGGTTTCGAAAATATCCCTACTGTGATCTTGCTATCTCCACCCCCATTATCACCAATTCCCCCAACCAACCTCACACCATGCCATGATTATCACCGTCACCACGCCGCCAGCGGACCATAACCCGACCAAAAAGCCCGACATATAGGCAGAGCCTCTCCCAGTTGTGCGCATTCTCACTGTAGAGATTCCTCACTTCACTAGCAAAAGCATTTCATTGGTTACCAGAATCAATCAATCCATGCAGCACGCCCAACCTGCCGCCACCGCCGCCCAAGGAAATCACCAGTCAGGCAAGGCCCCACCGTTCGGGCGTCGACAAGCGATGATAGCTACTCGCTTTGGCGGCGCGAACGCCATTTATCCTGCATCAGCGACCCAAAAGTCCGCAGCTTCTTGCTCACCTGATAGCGGTCGTCCGCATCCTCCAGCGTCCGCCGCGTCCGCGCCACATATGGGCCGCACACCCGCTGCGTCTCCGCGATCAGCTCATCAACCCGCTCCCCCACGCTTCCGCTCCCGTGGCCCCCGCCCGTGCCGGTCGCGGCCTGGCGATGCGCAGACAGCTCCTTATATTGCCGCAACGCCTCCTCGTACCGACCCTGGTCTTCCAGCAACTGCACCCATTTTCCCCACGCCAATAGGGTCCGCTCATCCGTGTCCCCCAACCCGGCGCGACAATCCGCCACCACCGGGCCTAAAAGTTCCGTGGCATCCGCGTTCCGCTGCAGGGCAAGCAGGCATTCCACTACCGAATACCGGGCGTCCAACGTTGCCGGGTCCTGTTTTCCTAACAGTTCTTCCCGACGCACCGCCACCACGGTGTATTGTTCGAGCGCCGGCTCATAGAGTGTGGTTTCCGCGAAGCACCTGGCCCAGTCGGCACGATTATTGATGGTCACGGGATCCTTGTCGCCGAACACTTTTTCGCACATTGCCACGAGTTTCCCGAGTTGGGGTCGGGCTTCTGCGTATTTTTTATCGGCCATGAGCGAGGTGGCGTAGTCCCGCCAGGCTGCGAGGGTATCGGGATGTTCCGCCCCTAAGGATTGCCGCAGGTATTCCAGCCGGGATAGTGGCGTCGTCGATTCCCCCGCGGTTGTTTGAGGACCCTCGGTTTTGGAGCTCTCAGTTTTAGGGGTCTCGGTTTTGTGAGGCTGAGCTTTGGGGAGCTCGTGGGGGTTTTCGCGGGAAGGCTCGTGCGGGGTTGTGTTCGGGGTCTCATCCATGGTTTCACTCTACAGGGTTCTGGGTCACTGTAGCCTCGCCGGCAAACTGCGCCCCAAACTCTTGGACGTGCCGGGTTGTTGAGTGATCTTTCCCGTAGATGCGGGTGCAGTCCTGCACTAATGCGTCGTATTCGGACCAGGCATCGTCCACCCAGCCCAGGGCGAAGAGGGTGCGCATGTAGTCGTAGCGGAGCTCGATGGTCTCTAGGCTGTCGTCGCCATTGATTTGTCGGGATACCGCCAGGAGCCCATCGAATTCGGCCAGGGCCTCCTCGTATCGGTCGAGGCACACCAGAGTGGTTGCATATTGGGACCAAATGACGAAATGTCGCTTGTGGGTTTCCCCAAACACGTCTCGGGCGGCGCGGCGGGCCAGGTCGAATTCGGTGCTAGCCTTCTCATAGTTGCCGGCGGCGAGGAGGCTGCGGGCGTAGATGGTGCGGAGCCGGATCACGTCTGGGTGGTTTTCGCCGCGGTCTTTGATGACGAGGTCGATGAGGGCACGGTAGAATTCGGCGGCGTCTTCGTGCCGGTTGGCGCCGTCGAGAATTTTGGCGTATCCCAGGATGGTGTGGAGGGTGTCGGGGTGTTCTTCGCCAAAGAGTTCGAGTCGGGTGGCGAGGAGATCGTGGAATTCCATGAGGGATTCTTCGAGCTCGTTTTGGTTGGCGAGTCCGGCCGCGTAGCTGTTCCAGTATCGGAGTGTTTTGGGGTGGTGGGGGCCGAAGACTTTCCGGGAGTCGTCGAGTAATGCGGCGGTGTGGGCGACCGCGGCATCGGTGTGGTGGGCGTTGCTGAGGCAGATGGCGTATTGGTTGCGGATTTTAAAGGTGGAAGGGTCGGCGGGGCCAAAAACCCGCACATAGGATTCGATTGTTTGTTCGTATTCTTCGATCGCTTCGTCGTAGCGTTGAAGTGCGTGGAGGGCTGCGGCGCGTTTGGCGTGCATGATTACGGTGCGTTCGTCGGTTTCGCCCCACACGGCGGTGAATCTAGGGAGGAGTTTTTCGCATTCTGCCAGGGCTTCTTTGTGCTTCCCGGTTTTGCCCAGGGATACCGTGTAGTGTGCCCAACTTGTCAGGGTGTCGGGGTGGTCTTTGCCTTGCACATGACGGCGGGAGGCATACACTCGGGAGAATATTTGGGCGGCGCCTTCAATATTGCCGAGCCGGTTCAGGCATTGTGCTACTTGTTCTTGTGCGTGGAGGGTTTCGAGATGTTCTGGCCCAAGGTTGTGCGCCGCGACTTCTTGGAGGACCGCGAATTGCGTGCCGGCATCCCGCACATCACCTGCCCGATACAGGAAGTGAGCGAATCTGCGACGGATTGGTATGGTTTCGCCGCTTTTCTCCCCGTAGCTTTGCTCCTGCACAGTCAGCAGCGCACTGAATTCCGCCGCCGCCGCATCCAGTTGTTTCTCCGCTACAAGCGCATCAATGTACTCGTTCCAGGCCCTATAGGTGTCCGGGTGGTGCATGCCCGACCGCTCTTGAAGCTCCGCCAAATGGGTTTTCAGCTGGGTGCTGGGTGCAATCATTCTTTAACTGTACAACCCCGGTTGTCTAGTGTTGCTTTTCGACGCTACCCCTGGCAGAAATACTCCGCCACTTTTTGGGATAGTTCCTGGTAGGCCACGGTTTGCGGGTCGTGTTCCCCCAAGATTCGCACGCATTCGGGGATGAGAAACTCGTATTCCAAATGGGCTTCGGCAATTTTTTCGCTTGCGAATAATGCCCATGCGTAGTCGTTCCAGAGTTTTAATGTTTCGGGGTGGTCTTCGCCGCGTGCCTGCCGGGAGTCGTGGAGCAGGTGTTCCCATTCGCAGAGGGCTTTTTCGTAATCACCGATGTCCATGAGGCAGTCGGTGCATCGTACCCTCAGGTAGAAGGTTCGATCGTCGTTTTCGCCGTGGAGTCGGCGGGCACCTTCCCTGGCACGCTGGAATTCCGTGTATGCGTCAAAGATTTGCTCGCTTCCGAGCAGGCAGTGGGCGTACCGGCTGCGAAGGTCCACGGTGTCGGGGTGGAATTCGCCTTTTTGGTTTGTTGATATTTCCGTGAGTTGGGCGAGTTCGGCGGCGGCTTCCTGGAATCGGCCAACGTCGGCCAGCATGATGGCGTAGTTGCGCCAGGTTTGGCGGGTTTCAACGTGGTCGGCGCCTAGGAGGCGTCGGCGGGCGATGAGGAGGGTGTGGGCTTCGGATACTGCTTCGTTGGTGTAGCCGGCGTTGGCGAGGCTGGCTATATAGTTATGCCACACGGTGAGGGTTTCTGGGTGTTCTGGCCCGAGAATTCGCCGGTAGTCGGCAAGAAGTCTGGTCATTTCGGCGTAGGCTTCATTGCTGCGGCCGAGTTCGCTGAGGCAGGCGGCGTGGTGGCCGCGGGTATTGAGCGTGTCTATGTGGTCCGGGCCTAAGTCGTCACGCCTGGCTATGAGGAGGCGGTGGATTTCTATCAATGCCAGGTTGGGTTTCCCTATCCCCCTTAAGATCGCGGCGTATTTACTACGCACATAGAGGGTGGAATTATGGTGGTTGCCTAGGAGTTTGGCGCAGAATGGGAGCAATAATTCGGCTTCGGCAAGGGCCTTGGGGTAGTCACGCTGTTTCTCTAAACAAACCAGGTAGTTAATCCAGGTTCCTAATATGCCTGGGTGGTCAGTTCCGTAGAGGCGTCGACGGGTGGTGAGGAGTTCGGAAAATATCTGACCGGCTTCTTCGTATTTTCCTAGATAGGTTATGCATTCGGCGGTTTTTCCTCGCAGGTAGAGCCATTCTTCGCTGGTGGGCCCGTAGTGGTGGTATGTGAGTTGTGCCGCCTGGTGAAACTTGGTGTAGGCGTCTTGATACTTGCCCCTTTGCATGAGGTAGTGGGCGTATTTGCTGATGAGGCCGGCCACGAATATGTGATTATCACCGAGCATGCGTTCGCTGACGGATATGAGCAGGGCCAGTTCGGTGAGTGCGTGCTCGGTGTCACCATCACGTATGAGCGCATCAATGTAGGTCAGCCACACTTCCCTGGTGTCGACGTGCTCCTCCCCCAACCGGGCGCGAAGCTCATCAAAGGTTTTTTTGATACCAGTGGTACGGGAGTTACGGATTTTAGTCATAGGCTTACTGTACAGAATCACTAGTTCACCTATTCTGAACCTTGCCGAAGTTTCGTCGGTTTATTATTTCACATGATGCAGTGGCGTAGATCATGTGATCTCTTTTTGTCTGATCCCACCTTGGGGTAACCCTGTTTGCGCAGTGGCGCAGCTCCGACTCTGGCCGCACCAACTGGCGGTAGCCTGCACCTTCTTGCCCCAGACTGCGTTATGACCTCTTCATATCCACACCAGTATCTAAAGTGCTGCCAAGCTGTGGTTTTGTTGCCCTTCACCGTGGCCACTTCATGATCATGCCCGTCATTGTGTTTCTTTTTGTGTTCGGCCTACACCCGCTCTGCCCCCGGCCGCGATGGATCTGTGAGACTCAGACGTGCGGCAACTATTCAGATATGGGCCCGAGCTTAGAATTGGCCAAATTATCATTCAGGTTCCCTAGGATCGACCAGGCTTGGCCGGGATTGACAAGTCCAGCTCAGCACTTGTTCTAAGCTGGGGTTCCGCTGACGTATTAAACCGCCCTGAAGCAGGAAATCGCGCCGCCGAGGTCGTTCCCCACCCATTGCAGCATATGTGCTGAGCTGGAGTTTGGGCGTCCAGGCACACTCATGAACCCGGAAAATCTACGAACCCCAGCTCAGCACATTCGCTAGGCCCAGTTTTCCATCGGGAGAGCCCCCAAAATACAGTTCCTTCTCGATCGGTTGCGCTGCACGCGCTACCCAAACCACGGAAATCGAGCTTAGAAGACGTGCAGCCACACCAAGGAAAGGGGTAGCATACATGCTGAGCTGGAGTTCCGTGTTTTACCGGGCCGCCTGGAGGCCACTGAATCGAGAAAGTCAAGCTCAGCAAACATGAAGCCGCCAAGCGGTACGCATCGGGGATGCGTTAGGGATGTATTAGGAATGCATAATCCCCGCATACACACCCGATATCACCACCACACCACCATACTGCATATGTTCTAAGCTGGAGTTCGTGCCTGGCACACTCGCCAACGACAGTTCAAACCAACAACACCTCACACTCACGCAAACAGCTTCGGCGCCCTTGTTGGGCCTGCTGGGTTACCCAGATCCGCACCAGGCTGGCCGCCGGACTGCCCACAGGGAGAAAAGCCACCACGCCGGAACTCCAGCTTAGAAAACATGCAGCCGACTCTACCTCGGAATTCGGCAAATACCCGCAAGGCTAAGAACGCAGACAGCACAAAACCGCCCTCACCAATAATGATGAGGGCGGCAATGAATCAGGATCAGGGCAGACGAAAGCCTACTTGGCGGTTACCGAACCACCGGCGGCCTCGATCTTCTCCTGTGCCGACTTGGAGAATTTGTCGGCGGTGACGTTGAGCTTAACGCTCAATTCGCCTTCACCCAACACCTTGACCGGCTGGTTCTTCCGAACCAGGCCCTTGGCCACGATGTCGGCAACGGTGATGTCGCCACCAGCTGGGAAGGCTTCACCAAGGTCACCAACGTTGACCACTTGGTAAATCACCTTGTTGCGGCTCTTGAAGCCCTTGAGCTTCGGAAGCCGCATGTGGATGGGCATTTGGCCACCTTCGAAAGCTGCCGAAACTTGCTTCCGAGCCTTGGTACCCTTGGTACCGCGACCAGCGGTTTTACCCTTGGAACCCTCACCACGACCCACACGAGTCTTGGCCTTATTCGCACCCTTTGCTGGGCGCAGATCGTGAAGTTTAATCACATCGCTCATTGGTTATTCCCCTGCCACTTCTTCGACTACCACCAGGTGGCGCACAACCTGAATCATGCCGCGCACAATGGGGGTGTCCTGGCGTACAACAGAGTGATTGATGCGCCGAAGCCCTAACGACTGCATGTTTTTGCGTTGTTTGGGGTTAGCACCAACCAGTCCTTTTTTCTGGGTGATCTTCAGGGCCATGGTTAAGCCTCCTGTCCTGCGCGTTGCCGCAGCATCCGAGCGGGGGCGACTTCTTCCAAGCTCTTGTCACGACGGGCTGCAACTTCTTCGGGACGAACCAGTTGCTTCAGGCCAGCAACGGTGGCGTGCACCACGTTGATGGCGTTGTCGGAGCCGAGGGACTTGGACAGAATGTCTTGAATACCAGCGCATTCCAGCACTGGGCGGGCAGCGCCACCGGCGATGACACCGGTACCGGGGGCAGCCGGCCGGAGCATCACGATGCCGGCTGCGGCTTCACCCTGGACCGGGTGGGTGATGGTGCCACCAACCATGGGGACGCGGAAGAAGTTCTTGCGTGCTTCTTCGGCACCCTTTTGGATTGCGGCGGGGACTTCTTTGGCTTTGCCATAGCCCACGCCCACCATGCCTTTGCCGTCGCCAACGATGACGAGGGCGGTGAAGCTGAAGCGGCGACCACCCTTGACCACCTTGGACACGCGGTTAATGGTCACCACGCGCTCAATGTATTGGGAGCGTTCGTCTTGTTGCTGATTACGACGATCGTCGCGGCGGCCACCACCGCGGCGCTCGTTTTTATTGTCGTCGGCGGAGCGTCCGCCGTCACGCCGTTCACGTCCGGACATTAGGCGTTCCTTCCGTTGTTGTTAATTGCGGTAGCCATTAGAATTTCAGACCACCTTCACGAGCTGCGTCGGCCAGAGCGGCAACCCGGCCATGGTATTTGTAGCCACCGCGGTCGAATACGACTTTTTCAATGCCGGCTGCCTTGGCGCGTTCAGCGATGAGCTGACCAACCTTGGCTGCTTTGGCTTTCTTGTCGCCTTCTACTGCTGCCACAACCTTCTCCACGGAAGATGCGGCGGCAAGGGTGTGACCAGCGGTATCGTCGATCACCTGCACGTGCATGTGCCGAGCAGAACGGAACACAGCCAACCGAGGTGCTTCGGGAGTGCCGCGCAGGGTCTTGCGAACGCGGACGTGACGGCGCACCCGAGCCTCGCGGCGACGAGCAGAGATATCTTTGCCGACCGGCAACCGCTTCTCGTTGTTGTTGTTGCTCATGTTTACTTACCCGTCTTTCCGACCTTGCGACGGATCTGCTCGCCTTCGTAACGAATACCCTTGCCTTTATAAGGATCGTCCTTACGCAGCTTGCGGATAATGGCGGCGATCTGTCCGACTTTTTGCTTGTCGATACCGGAGACTGACAGCTTGGTGTTGCCGTCCACGGCGAAAGTAATTCCCTCCGGGGGCTCGATGAGCACCGGGTGGGAATAGCCCAGGGAGAATTCCAGATTCTTACCCTTGGCGGCCACACGATAACCGACACCGAAGATTTCCATCTTGATAGTGTAGCCGTCGGTCACGCCCACAACTAGATTGTTGATGAGCGAGCGAGACAGACCATGCAGGGACCGGTTTTTCCGGTTGTCATCGGGACGGGTCACCAGGATCTGGTTGTCCTCGATAGCAACTTTAATAGGCTCGGCAACGGTGTGGCTCAGGGTACCTTTGGGGCCTTTCACCTCGACAAATTGGCCGTCGATTTTCACATCGACATTGGCGGGAATGGCGATAGGTGTCTTACCAATACGTGACATTTCTGCGCGCCTCCCTTACCAGACGTAGGCGAGAACTTCTCCGCCTACACCTTTCGCATAAGCCTGACGGTCGGTCAGTAGACCTTGGGACGTGGAGATGATTGCCACACCCAGACCACCGAGCACCCTTGGCAGGTTATTGGATTTTGCGTACACCCGCAGGCCCGGCTTGGATACGCGCCGCAGACCAGAAATGGCGCGCTCCCGGGAGGGGCTGTACTTGAGTTCGAGCGTCAAGGTTTTGCCCACCTTGGCGTCGTCGACAGTGTAATCAGCAATGTAGCCTTCGCTCTTCAAAATCTTGGCGATATTCACCTTGAGTTTGGAGGAAGGCATGGACACGGAGTCGTGGTGTGCGTGATTTGCATTACGCACGCGCGACAACATGTCCGCAATTGGATCAGTCATGGTCATAGTAACGTGACCTGTTATGCCTTTCTCGTTGCGGTTCCTCTTGACCCGTTGCGTAATCCGCATAGCGTTACCGCATATTTTCCGGCCACTTTTCGCTTCCCATGCTCAATAGCGTGGGGCGCTCGCTGCCACAGTTATACGGTCGCACAAGGCGAGGGGCCTACAACAAAGTAGTTTTAGGTATATGGACGTGAAAAATAGTCCAGCGGGACACGTTACCGAAAAATGTGCTATTAGGCAAATGAGCTTTACGACGCCTACCGGCACCGATTCCGCACCAGCATTCGCGCCCTTTCTTATCGCTGCGCCCACAAGGGGGTAGAACTTTGGGATTATTTTACCCCAACCAAAGATAATTTTTACTCTTTCATCTTTGTTCTACCTAGCCATTTAAATAAATATTAAAGTATGGTTCGGCTACCCCCATTAAGGGAAGGGTAGCCAAACTTCACTTGTCGGATTATCTTCAAAACTCGTCAGAATCACACCCATATTCAGGAAGGATGGGTCTTTCTCATGAACCATAGAAGAATAATCCGCAGGTCGCTCTTGGCCACACTCACCACCTTGTCGTTATTGCCGATCACGGTCGCCAATGCCGCTGATGCTGATGGCACCCTGCTGTGGGGTATTCGTTCGAGTTTCAATAACTACACCCATGGCCCAACAAAGCTGACCGATGTTGAGCGGGAAAATAATGCCTTCAAGTTCAAGATGGATTCTTATTCCTACGATGCTGCCACCAACCACACTGAGGCTCAGTTCCGGGGCACCATTGTGTACAAGAAGTACTGCAAGGATGAAACCAAGCCGCTAGAATCCCACTGCGACATGGACCTCACGTTCCAAAATCCAAAGATTGTGATTGACAATGCTGGTTCGTATGTGGAGGCCACGGTGCGGTCTCGTCAGTATCAGACCGGCGAGTATTTCGCACCGGAAAAACCGGTGAAGGTAGCAACGCTAGAAACCTATGCCGGCCAGTTCTCCCAGGCCAATGGCAAGGTCTCATGGTCGAATATCCCCACCACGCTGACCGAAGACGGCCTGAAGATGTTTTCGAATTTCTATAACGTGGGCGAGGGCCTCGACAATCTCTCTTTCGAATACACGGGCGAGGGCAGCCGGCCAGGATCCGACAGTCGGGACTTGTCGACCACCCCAGCGGTGTGGCGCTCCGCCGGCACCTACAGCGATCGTCACACCTTGCACCCCATTGGGGACGACAAGGTCGTGGTTGCCCAGGGCGGCCAGGAGGGTGGCTTATTCCTGCTCAATAAGGATCTCACCGAGGTGGCACGCTTGTCGGCAAAGCTGAGCAACCGGGGCACCACAGCTTTTGATGCCCGAACCGGGTATTTGTATTACGGTGTCGTCACCAATGGGGATCAATACGCCACAAAATTAGAGCGCGTACAGGTCACCGGTGATGGCTTCGGTGCAGCGGAGGACATCCCCACCCCAGCGGGCCGCATCGCCGGTGTGGGCGTCCACCCGGACACCGGCACGGTGATTGCCCTGGTGGAATCCGGTGACGGCAGCACCCCGTTGGCTGATCGCACCCCGTACCTGGTACGGATCACCGGCAACGAGGTGACGGAGCAACAAATTCCCAGCACCGCCGAACTATTCGGGAAAGAAATTGACCCGTATTCGAACACCATTTACACCACCAACTATGGCAATCCGACATCCTTGACCAATCTGGCACCCATGTCGGATGGCACATTCGTGTTCTCTGGGGGCAACCATGTGTCGATTCAGGGTGATACATACGAGACCAAAGACGTCATGTTGTCGATCGACCCGGCGCAAACAGCTGCCGAAGAAGCGGTCAAGCTCATGCCCGGCTCGATACACGGTACCAATAAATACCGGGAAGGTTTTGCCGCCCATGGTGATCAGATTATACGGTTCGCTACAACCAGTTCGAAGCGGAACCTGACTGTGGAGGCGCTGCGCTACGCAAACCGGGACGTGACCTCGGTGAATACCTTGTCGGGCTCCACGATGTCTGGTTGGGCTGGTGTTGCCTGGGATAACGAGAATCAACCGGTCATGCTCTCCGGTGATGATGCGAAACTGATTTGGTTTGATTTTGACACGTTGGAGCCGATCGCGGGCAAGGAATACAGCATTCCGAATGGTCGGGAAACCAATAACACTCTCCAGGGGAATTTCCTCGCGTTGCCCGACGGGCAGTTCTATGTGCCGAGCCTCAACGAGTCGGCTGATGATGGGAACGAATATTACGAGCTGGTGCACTTGTTTGCCCCGCAGAACAAGCAAAACCCGCCGGCGCCTTCCGGGGACGAGTCCAAGCTGAAGGAGCTGCAGAAGACTGCCGCAACGGAGCGGTTGACGAGGGCCAAAGCCGAATACGCCAAGGCGGCACAGGCGCTTATCGACGCCCATACTGCCGGGAAACAAGACAAGATCAAGGAGGCCGAGGCCGCTGTCGCCAAGGCCGCATCGGAGTACCGGGATGCCCAAAAGACGTACAACGAGGTGTTTGGCACGAATGATCCGATAGACCCGGATCCGGTGAAGACGCCCGAACCGAAGTCGACCACGTCGTCGGCGACGGCCAGCAAGTCGAGCGAAGTCGCGAAGACCAGTGCGTCAGCCACGACGTCTACTGCAACGTCGGAGCCCACGGCAAAGCCGCAGCCTAAGCCAGGGATTTTTGACGGGTCGCAGAAGAATCCGCTTCTCACCACTGTCATGGCCATCATCGCCGTGATCGGTGGTATCGCTGCGACCGCTTTCGCATTCCTGCCGCAGCTGCGACAGATGTTCCGGTTCTAGTAGGAAATGTTCTGAGCTGGAGTTGTGGTTTTCCCAGGTAGCTGCGGCAGGGCCCGGAAGCCGAACTCCAGCTCAGCAAACTTGCGACAGTCGTTACTTGCGGGAAAAAACCGCAAATCGTCTTGCTTCACTCGTGATTTTCGCGGCGATCGTATTGCCGCTTGATGCTTGCCGCCCCAAACTCCAGCTCAGCACCTGTTCTACCCATTGTAGGGGTTGTTGCGGCCCGACCCACCAGCAATCCGATCACGCACAGGAATGCTGCCGGCAGTAATCCCAGAACGATCAGGTTGGGTGAGGTGATCTCCGCCGCGAATTGCCGCAGGATCACGGCGTTCATGAACACTTTGGTGATGACCCCGGGCCAGATCGACCTGCTGGCCCGAAACGCCTCGGTGTAAAACACTGCCCAGCACAGAAACATGGGTATGGTTGCCGCCGCCATGGTGGCCCCGGTGACATTGAACTCAGCAATGTGGTCATTATTCATCATCATGATGCCCCAGAAGGGCAGCCACCACACCCACCACACGCCGGCGACAATAAGGTAGATCTGCCACGACCGGAGGCGTAGTTTCAGGAGTTGGTTGGTGAGATAGCCGCGCCATAGGGTCTCCCCCACCAGGCTGGTGACCAGCAACCATGGGAGGTTTCGGGCCACAACCCCAAGGTAGAAGGCGGCGTGAAGCGTCGAAAAGCTGATGGCATTGGCCAGGAAGCCAATGGTGAGCGCGACCGCCAGGGCCGTGGGGTAGGCGAGGATGAGCAGCAGATATGTTGCACCGGCGCCGCGGAGGTTTGGGGCGAAACCCGCGTCCCGCCAACCCCCGGCGACGGCGCGTAACGCCACCACGGTGAGCAGCGGCAGGACGAGTCGTGGGAATTCGCCACCGGTGAGGTAGTCGTTCAGGCTGGTGGGTGCGGATTGACCAGTGAGCCGGTCGGCGAGGAGTCCGAGCCATCCGCTGAGGAAAACCGCGCCGCCGAAGAGAATGAGGTTGCCGACCGTGCGTTTCGTATCTGTCATGTTTCGCCTCAATCATTGGGGAGTACGAGATCGGGAAGGTGCTCTTTCACCTGGTCCAGGGGCTCATCGGCCATCACCACGTAGCCGTCCTGCGCGTCTTTGGTGGGCAGTAATGTCACCTTGTGGGGGATTGTTTCGCTGCTGGGCGTGTCATCGCCCTGGTAGTGCTTGGTGGTAGTCACATAGATGATGGCTGTGACGGTACCGTCAATTTTTCCCTTCACATTATAAATAGCTATGTCGCTCCGGGCTTGGGTGATGGGCAGAACTGTTGCCATACCGCCTCGTATCTCCAGGTTGAGCCGTTCCGCAGCGGTCAATGGTTCCCGGTCTGGCGGGACACCCGGAATCCCCTTACTGGATTGCGGACAATTTGCTATCGTACAATCCGAATTATTCCATTCGGTGTCGACCACCTTCTGGTACGTAGTCATCGCACTGGCGATCGAAGCGATTCGGGGTTTTTCTACCCGAAAATGGTAAACGGTTGCACCAATCAACGCGAACGAAATGATAAGCAGAGACAAAACTACGTAGATGATCTTCCGCTGGCCCATCATCAGCCCCATCATAGTTGCAATAAACTTAGGTGGCGTGGCAACTACCCACGTTTTAGGAGGTGTATTTGCCACGCACTCGGGGAATTATCGGATCTCACTTCGGCTCGCCTGGTCGAAGAATTCGCGCTCATACGCGCACGCCACTTGGAACGCTGCCGTGGCCGCCACCCGCTGCGCGCCGGTGGCCTGGACTAGGGCATGCTCCACCCGGCGTAGTGCCGCCTCAGTGGCCGTAACAAACGACTGGTCACCATAGGTTTTCAACCATTCATGGTAGGGGTGATCTGGATGGTTACTGGCCGCTAGGCACGCCCCCACCTCGGCATAGATCCAATAGCAGGGCAAGACCGCGGCAGCCCCAACCGCGTAATCGTCACCATAGGCGGTGGCGGTGAGGAAGTTCGTATACCCCAAGGTCACAGGACTGATGTCACCACTGATACTGCCCAACCACTCGTGATGCAGTTGCGCCTCCACCACCAGACAATCCCGAGCACTTTCCGCCCACTCCACCTGGTACTGCGGCTCACCCGCCTTGGCTGCCATCACAGCC